>CAZTIX010000049.1:0-6268 GCA_964613935.1 uncultured archaeon | reverse complement strand
CCACTCAACAAGATTCACGGTCCGAAGACCAGAGAGGTCAGGGGCAAGGGCGTGGTAGGCTACGCCAAAGACCTGATAAAGTGCGACAAGGAATACCAGAAGGTCTTCGACTTCGTGTTCGGCGACACCCTGGTGGTCAGGGATTTGGAGGCCGCGCGGGGCGTGGGCATAGGGAAGCAGAGGATGGCGACTCTCGAAGGCGACCTGGTGTCGGGCGGCGGGGCCATGACGGGCGGATATTACAGGAAGGCCGCGGTGACCTTCTCCAGCACCAAAGAGAAGAAAAAACGGCTGGAGGGGATAAAGAGGGAGATAGCCGGCCTGAAGGACGAGAAGGCCAAGCTCGAGAAGAAGCTGGAGGGGAGGGAGGGGATAAACCTCGACGTGATGCGCGAGAGAAAGACCAACCTAGCCGACAGGATAGAAACGCTCAAGGAGGAGGCCGATGAGGCGGGGAGGGAGCTCTCCGAGCTTTCCTCCCGCAAGGAGGAGCTGGAGTCGGCGAAGAAAGATGCGGAAAGGGACATAGCGGGAAGGGAGGAGAAGCTCGGGAAGGTCGAGGAGAAGATGGACATGGACGCGTTCCAGGAGATGAAGAGTATACTCCAGACCATAGACGGCGAGCTCCACGACCTGAAGGACCACAAGTTCGAGCTCCAGAGCAGGGAGAGCTCTCTGAAGGCAGAGATAGATGGCATGAAGACCAAGATAAAGGACCTCGACTCCCAGATGGACGAGCTGGACAAGTCCGTTTCCAAGTTCAAGAAGAAAATCCAGGAGAGCATCAACCAGATAACCGAATACGGCGAGAAGCTCGAGGAGATGGAGAAGAAGCACTCCCTGGTCACGGCCGAGTCCGAGAAGTTCCACCGGGAGCAGGAGCGCCTGAACCAGCTGATGAAGGAGCTGGGGGAGAAGAAGGGCACTCTGGAGGCGGCCATCGAGAAGCTCAAGAAAGAGGAGAACGAGCTGGAGGTCAGGAAGGCCAAGACCGACGCCAAGCTGGAGGAGACCGGGGCGGCCGTGGAGGAAATCGAGCCCCCCTCCAAAGACAGGCTGGAGGGCGCGGACGTCGCAGAGCTCAAGAAGAGAGTCAAGGAGCTGGAGAAGGAGCTGGGCGCCGTGGAGGGGGTCAACCTGCGCGCAGTGGACATGTACGACGAGCTGAAGAAGCAGTACGAGGAAATAAAGGAGAAGAACGAGAAGCTACATGTGGAGAAGGAGAAGATATACGACCTCATCGAGACCATCGAGGAGAAGAAGAAGGCGGTCTTCTACGACGCCTTCTACAAGGTCCAGGAGCACTTCGGGAAGATTGTCTCGCAGCTGTATCCCAGCAGCGAGGGCAGCCTCCTCCTAGAGAACGAGAACGACCCGTTCAACTCCGGGCTGGTCCTGGAAGTCAAGCCCCGGGGGCGGGAGGGCATGAACATAGACTCGCTTTCGGGCGGGGAGAAGACCCTGACTGCGCTGGCCTTCCTCATGGCCACCCAGAGCGTCACTCCGAGCCCGTTCTACATACTGGACGAGGTGGACGCCGCCCTCGACCAGGAGAACGTCCTGCGACTGGTGAGGTTCCTGAAGAAGCGCGACTCCCAGTTCATCCTAATCAGCCACAACCCCGAAACGGTCAAGCACATGGACTCCGTGATCGGGGTCCACATGCAGGACGGCCTGTCCAAGATTGTGGGCGTGGACATGAAAGAGATGGAGGCGGCGGCATGAACATACTGGAGAGCGCGGAGAAGGGGACGTACTGGAAGAGCATCATCTACGGGATAATCACGACCGAAGAGTTCGACCCCTGGGACATAAACGTGGGGCACCTGGCCGATTCCTACCTGAAGAAGGTGAGGGAGATAAAGATGGTCGACTTCGAGGTTCCGGGAACTGTCGTCCTGGTGGGCGCGGTCCTGCTAAAGCTGAAGAGCGACGTGGTCTCCGGCCAGACCTTCGTGTTCGAGGAGAACCTGACCATGGAAGAGGGGGAGGAAGAGGCCGAGGAGCCGGTCGCGGATTTCGACGAGACTGGGGAGGAGAATCTACCGCCGTCCTCGCTTGACGAGCCGGAGCTCTATGTGCGCAGGATACCCAAGAGGAAGGTCACCCTGCCGGAGCTGATGGTCTTCCTGAAGCGCATAATCGGGCAGGCTGAGAAGAAGGAGAAGCGAAAGAAGGAAAGTGAGGGCAGGCAGGTCGAGGTCCAGATATCCAAGAAGAACATGGAGCGCATAATGCGCGAAGTCTATCGCGACATCAAGAAGCTGGCAGGGGGCGAGAAGACCACCTTCAGGAGCCTCGTGGAGGAGTGGAGGAAGGAGAACGTGGTGGCCCACCTCATACCGGTTCTCCATCTGGCCCAGAGGAACAAGATAGGCATGGAGCAGGAGAAGCTCTTCGGAGACATATTCATAACCCCCAAGTGAGAGCAGATGGACCGAACAAAGAAGATAATCGAGGCGGCCTTGTTCATGTCCGGGCGGTGGATGAGCGTGGAGGACCTGTCCAGGGTCGTGTCCAGCGGCGGGGCCGGAGCGGTCAGGGAGGCCGCGGAAGAGCTCAAGCGGGAGTACGACCAAAGGAGCGGGGGAGTAATGCTGAACGAGATTAACAGGAGATACAGGCTGGAGATAGACCCTGAGATAAGGGAGCGCGTCTATTACCTGGCCCCGGAGCCGGAGCTGAGCCCGGCGGTGATAAAGGCCCTGGCCCTGATAGCCTACAGGCAGCCGGTGATACAGAGCAAGGTGGTCAAGATAATCGGCAACCGGGCCTACGACTACATCAAAGAGCTGCGCAAGAAGGAGTTCATCAAAGTCAAGAAGAAGGGCAGGAGCAAGCTGCTCATGACCACCGGCAAGTTCAGGAAGTACTTCGCAATCCCCGAGGGCGCCAAGTGGAAGCCGGAGCTGGGCTCCAGGATTCTGGAGGAAAGGCAGAAGAAGCTGGACGAGATGATAGAAGTGTCGGAGGAAGAAGGGGAGCTTGGGAAAGACTCGGGTATGCGAGGGGGGGAGGATGAGAAGGCCTAAAAAAAGTAGAAGACTGAAGCTGTCCAAGGCCCAGCGAGAGAGGGCCCTGAAGGAGGCCATGAGGGTCCAGGCGAGCGTCAAGGGCGCCCTGCCGTCGAGGGTGTTGCGGAGGAGCGCCCAATACGTGCTCAGACGGGCGATGCTGGTTCCCTCCCCCAAAAAGGCGCGCAAGGGGGGCTCGATAACGGAGGGCGAGCGGGTCAGCCGGCTGGTCTGGATACCGGGGAAGGGGGCTGTCGAAAGCCACGCTCAGATAAGGCTGCCGGAAAATCGATTCAGGAATTTCGCAGAGGGAAAGGCCACCGAAAGAGACAGGTTCGTGCTGGCCCACGAGATAGCGCACGGCCTGCAGCAGGGGCCCTTCAGCGAGCTGGCCACGGCCCGAAGGATATATGCGGCCGGCGACCGCGATGTCGAAAAACTCATGCGACGCGTTTACTCCAGGATAATGAGCCCGGGCGAAGCGGAGAGGAGGGCAAAAAAGGCGGTCAGGCGAAACAAGAGGGGCTGCGCCGCGGCACTGGCTCACGCATACATCGAGGGGGGCGCCGACGCAACGGCGGCAAGGGCGCTTCTGAACGCCTCGAAGGACAAGAGGAGGGCGGAGGAGACCGTCCGGGGGTTCATGAGGCGCAGGCCGTGGCCGGCGCAGGCCGCCTTCCAGCACATCGTGGCCAGCGGACGCGACCGGAAAAAGCCCGGCCCGGTGACCAAGGAACTGGAGAGCATAGCCGGGAAGATAGAGCGTATGGGAGAGCTCACAACCACCCTCGCCCGGCTCAACCGGGCCGCCCATCCGCGCACCCAGGCGGTAACGCCGGGTAAAGGAAGAAGGCGGCGCACTGCTTAAAGCTTTTTAATCTTTCTCCGTTAGATAGTTAATGGTCGAGCACCTGAGCCAAAAGGACATAGATTTCGTGCAGGCGGCGGGGATAGGCAAGATTAAGGATGCGGCTTACCATTTCGTCAGAACCAAATTGGTTAACGGAGACGCCATCCCCGACGAGGGCCACCCCGTCTTCAAGGCCATGCGCGCGATAGGCGTGGAGGACAGGGAGAGCCTGGAGAGGGAGTTCTCCATTCCGGCGGACAAGAAGCTCTCTGAGGCCCAGGTGGACACGGTCGTGGAGAACGTCATGGGCTGGCTTAGGGGCGAGCTCCAGAGGTCCGGCAAGACCCAGGCGAGGATAAAGGAGTTCTAGACTCTCTTCCTAAAGTTACACTACAAATACCGGAGCTACACTGCGATGGACGAAATACTCCCAGAAGTCTACAAGTCGGGAAAGGGCCTTTGGACAAAAGCCCTCGCCCCCGGCAGCGTCTACGGCGAGGAGCTCAAAGACGGCTACCGCTCCTGGAACCCGCACCGCAGCAAGCTGGCCGCGGCAATATTGAAAGGCCTCAAGAGCTTCCCCTTCCGCAAGACCTCCAACATCCTCTACCTCGGCGCCTCCACAGGGACAACAGTCAGCCATCTGTCGGACATCGTGTCCAACGGGCATATCTACGCCCTCGAGTTCTCGGAAACGGCCATGCGCAAGCTGCTGGAGCTGTCCGGGAAGAGGAAGAACGTCACTCCCCTCCTCCAGGACGCGCGCAGGCCCGAGGACTACCGGTACCTGGTCGGAGACGTGGACGTTATCTACCAGGACGTCGCCCAGCCTGACCAGTCCGAGATTCTCAAGAAGAACGCCGGCATCTTCCTCGGTGCGGGAGGCCGCGCAGTCATGTGCCTGAAGGCGCGCAGCATAGACGCGGTGAAGAGGCCGGCGGATGTTTTCAAGCGGGAGAGGGAGCGGCTCTCAGAGGACTTTGAAATCCTGCAGGAAGTGAAGCTGGAACCCTACGACAAAGACCACCGCTTCCTTCTGCTGAAGCTCAGGGGCTCCTGAACTTCGTCTTCCTCTGCAATATCAGGAATGCCAGCCCCCCCACGGCCAGGGTCCCCAGGCTCAGGAAGAGCTTCTCCAGCCCGAAGACCTCTTCGGGAGACAGCAGATAGACAAGGGCCGCTCCGGCCACGAATAGGGAGAATATCGAAACGCCCAGAGCCCGCGACTTCACCCTGCTCATCTGGCCCCACATGAAGGGGAGAATCTGGGTCGTGTACTCATCAACCGACTCGGAGAAGCTGTTGGCACCTTCTATCAGGACGTCCATCTTCGAATAGAGGGGGGAAAGTTCCTTCGGGTTCTTCAGGCCTCTTATGGAGGTCGCCTTCAGGCATATGTCGCCCATAACGTCCTTGGTGGCATGGAAGACGTGGGCCATCTCCCGGGAGTCGCGGCTAAGCTGGAAGAAGGGCTTGACGTCGCTGGTCCCCGACTTGGCCTGCGAATCGATGCTGCGGAGAGAGCCCCTGATTGCGCGCAGATGCTCGGCGTGCCTGCGAACGACGGTTATGAAGAGCTGCCCCAGTATGCTGTCCGCGTTGAGCTTGCCCGAAACCAGCATCTCGTTGAGGGCTGCCATCGCCTCTTCGCAGACGGGGTCGTCTCCGCGATGGGCCGTTATGATGAAACTTCCGGAGACGAATATCTGGAGCTTCCTCGGGCTCATGTCGACGTAATAGCTGAGGACTATCCGGTCGTAGCTTTTGCTCTTGGTTATTCCGGGGGGCGGAGAGTCGAGAATCTCTTTTATGCCGTAATGCTCTTTCAGGGCCGCCTCAGTCCTGACGTCCGGGTTGTCGATGTCTATCCAGGCGAAGTCGGCCTTCAGCTCCCCAAGCTGCTCCGGCTTCAAATCATCGACTATCTTGAAATCGCCTCCGAGGAGGCCTACGAATTTCATGATGGGTTAGGATTATTCAACGGAGGTATGCTTGAGTATCATCTGCTTCTCGTCCTTGCCCAGCCGCTGCATGAGCTCGGCTGTCAGGCCGTCGAAGAATATCATCGCAGTGTCCTCGAACAGCGTGCCCAGGGGGGCCAGGGTGACGCTCTCACCCTCTATCTGCCTCTTCTCGTAATCCTCCTTGGATATGTCGAGCTTGGTCTTGCCCTTTATCACAACCGCAAGGTCCGCCATCTTGCCCAAGGTGGATTTTTCGTAGGACGTTATCGCCACTATCTTGACCCCCACCTTCTTCGCCGACCTGGCGTAGTCGATGACCGACGAGGTCTCCCCGCTGCCGGAGATGCAGATGAAAAGGTCTTCCTTGTGGGTGGAGGGGGTTATGGTCTCGCCGATGACGAACGTCTGAAAGTCCAGATGGACCAGCCGCATGGCGAACG
>CAZTIX010000048.1:0-6282 GCA_964613935.1 uncultured archaeon | reverse complement strand
GGTTACGCCGACCGTGGTGTGGTTGACGGTTATAGTGGAGTTGATGTCGGCCCAGTCCCAGTCCACTGAGGGCGGGGTGGTGTCGGGCGGGGAGAGCTGGTAGACCTTGTTGTCCCAAGCGCCGAAGTAGACGTTGCCGCCGGCGACCGCTATGCCTGTCTTCACATTCTGGCCCGCCGTGTATTGGCCTATCTCCTGGCTCACGTTGGTGGCGTTGAGCTGGTAGATGATGTTGTTGTTTGCGACGAAGACGTAGTCGTCGGTCACTGTCGGGCTGGGCTCCGCGCTGGAGTCGCCGGTCGAGAAGTTGGCTATCTGCTGGCTGATGTTGGTGGCGTTGAGCTGGTAGATGTACCCGTCCGAGTTGTGCACGTAGATGTAGCCGTGGGCGGCGGCTATGGACGACCACGACACCCCGCCTATGGTGAAGTTGGCTATCTCCCGGCTGACGTTTGCGGCGCTGAGCTGGTGGACGTAGTGGCCTATGTCGACTATGTAGGCGTAGCCGTAGGCTATCGTCGGGGGGGCGTCTATGTCGTCCTCCGCAGTGAAACTCGCTATCTCCCGGCTGACGTTGCTGGCGTCGAGCTGGTAGAACTTCCAGTCGTCGTCGCCCGTCACGTAGACGTAGCCGTTGGCCACGGCCGGCGTGTCGTATATTTCGTCTGTGATGTCGTTCTTCTCTATCTGGTTGCTTATGTTGGTGGCGTCGAGCTGATAAATTTTGCCTAGGTTGTCGCCTATGTAGAGGTAGTCGTTCCAAACCACGGGCGATGACCAGCTCATTTTCGCGTCGGCCGTGAAATTGGCTATCTGCTGGCTGATGTCGCTGGCGTTGAGCTGGAAGAGGGTGGTCCCGCCGCCGGATATGTAGACGTAACCGTTGGCCACCGCGGCAGCCGTTTTGATGTAATCGTAGCCTTCGCTTATCGTGACGTTCGCTATGTGCTGGCTGATGTCGCTGGCGTTGAGCTGATAGAACTTGTGGTCGTTGTTGCCTATGTAGAGGTATCCGCCGGCCACTACCGGGCACACGTCATGGTCTATGCTGCCGGAGGTGGTGAAGGTGGTGGTGACGGCGTTGGAGATGTTGGACGGGGCGCTGGAGTTGGTGTAGCGTGTGCCGTTGAGGTACCTGCCGTGCGTAAGCCACTCGTCGCTTGACGAGGAGTCCGAATTGATTGCCTGCGCCCCGCCCAGGAGGCCGGCGGCCAGCAGCAGGGCAAGCGCTGGGAGGAGCATGGGGCGGAAGTGGGCGGTCATGACAAGGTCTGGTTTCATTCTGGTTTCAAGGTCTGCGTCCGGCAGGCGCGCGAGCGGCCGGCGGTGAATTAACGGCTGCTTCCATAAAAACTTGCGGTCCGGGGAGTTTTGCAGGCGCCCGCCACTGGGGGCGCGCTACCACCGCACGCTCTTGCGGCGGGTCAGGTACGCTATCTGGTTGCCCACCAGGTGGAAGGTGGGAGTTATCGCGAGCAAGGCGGCCAGCTCGGCCAGGATTATGAAACCGGGGGCGAAGAGCATCGCGAAGAAAAGGCCGCCCAGCACGAAGTCCAGCTGGTCCAGCCCCCAGACCGGGTGGCCGCGGGGGACTCCGGCCCTCCGCTTGAGGAAGCTGCCGAGCAGGTCCCCGGCCATCGCTCCGGCGGCCAGATACAGGCCGAAGAGGGGGTCGGTCATCCTGAAGTCGAAGGTCGCGTAATAGGTCTCGGCCAGGGGGCCCGATTGGGACAAGAAGAACCACATCAAACCGAAAAACGTCCCGGCCGCCAGCCCTATCGCCAAGCCGCTCCAGGTCTTTCCGTTGCCCAGAAGGCGCCTGCCCCTCCAGCTCCTGCCCCCGTCAACCGGGGAGCCAAAACCGAAAACCGCGAACGCGTTGGCGCAGTAGGCCGGACTAATGTAGTAGAGGGCGTGCAGGATTGCGGCGAGTATCCACATCTTGTAGGATTCGTAGGATTATGGTTCAGTTAAGAAAGGCGTCAGTCTATCACTTTCTTCTTGGCGGCCACGATGTGTCCGGCTATCTTGTTGCGCAGAGACTTGCTCTGGACAGTGGTGAGCTCGTTCACCCTCTCCTTGTTCACGGCGAAGTTCTCGCTAAAATCGTCGGGATACTTCTCCAAGAGCTCTTCAGCGACCCTCTTGATGTTCCAGGTTTTGACTCTTCCCATTCTGGGGTATGTTTGTATCTGCGATTATAAAAAACTATCTGAGCTCGGGAAGCGCTTCCGCCTCCAGCTTGGCGGCCAGGGCGTCGCCTATTCCCAAACCCAGGCTGTAGTAGATGTCCTGACCGGAGTCCGAGGGGCCCATGCGGTACATTTCCGCTTTGGGACTGTCCGCCATCTGGCCGGCTATCTCGACCGCGCTATCCATCGATCCCAGGCTGTCTACCAGGCCCAAGGCCAGGGCCTCGTCGCCCAGGAATATGCCCGCCTCGTCAATCGTCCCCCTTTGGGAAGGCGAGAGGCCGCGGAGCAGGACTATGTCGTCGAGCATCCGGCGGTGGGTCTTGTCCACCAGCTCTTGTACGCGCTCGGCTTCGGCCTCCGTGAGGTTCCTGTAGGGGGAGCCCAGGTCCTTGAACTCGCCCGATTTGATGGTGGTGACCTCTACGCCCAGCTTGTCCTCCAGCAGCTCCTCGTAGCTGACGAACGTGGACAGGACGCCCACGCTGCCCACCATGGAGTCCTCATCCGAGACTATGTAGTCGGAATGGGCCGCGACGTAATACGCCCCCGAAGCCGCAATGCACCTGACATAGGTCACGACCGGCTTGTAGAGGGACACGTCCGAGACCGCACTGGCCAGCTCCTTGCTGGGTATCACGCCCCCTCCGCCGGAGTTTATCCTCAGGACTATAGCGGCCACGCTGGGGTCGTCCCTAGCCTCCTCCAGGAGCTGATAGACGCTCTTAGACTCCCAATCGAAAGCCACCGAGCCCTCTATCTCGCCGGATATGTCTATGACTCCCACGTACTCGGTCGCGGAGAAGGACATGCCGGCGAACAAAAACAGCATTACCGCCAGCCCCACTATCAGGAATGCGGCTATGCCGGCTATCACGAGCGCTTTCTGGAAGGTTTTCATTATTTGGAGAGATTTGCAGCATGAGACCGTTCCTCAGGAGACGGCGACGGTCCGCCCGCGAAAAACGCGCGCGCCGACCCGCGCTTCGGAGGGCCGGATTATTTCAGAAGCTCCAGCTTTCTAATCTCGACCCGGCCCAGGGGGGTTATGCTCTTTCCCTTGTTGAATACCAAAGAGCCCAGCTTGCCGAAGACGACCTCCTGAACCAGGCGGCCGTAGTCGGCCTTTTCGGCGGCCTTTTCTATGGTTTCCCGGGCAAGCTCCCGGAGGGCCTTGCGCTGTCTGGTGTGCGTCTTGCCCCTTGTGAACATGATGGTCTTGAACCTCGTCTTCCTCCCGTCTTTGGTCTCCACGGAGAAGACGTTCTCCACCGTGTCGCTCCCGGGATTCGTCTGCGAGCTTATGTAAGCCCTCGACAGCTCCACCGACTTGACCGCCGTCTTGGCGGTGAATCCGTCGTTGCCTATGACCTCAAGAAGGACCTTGATGTGGTGCTGGTTGGAATTGGCCAGCTTGCTCAGGGTGGTCTCGATGGTTCGGCCGGGCAGCTTCTCGGCGTCGGCAGCGAATATGGGGCCTATGGGCATGCTGTCGAATATCTCCGGAGCCACCGCTTCGAACTTCTTCTTCGCCCTCCACTTGTCGAACGCCCTGACCTTCTTCGCCGCTTTCGCCATTTTGTGTAGTTTGTGTTGTTGCGCCTAAGTTTGTTTCTTCGGTTTAAAAAACTATCCGCTCTTTGAAGCCCTCTTCGGAGCTATCCTGTCGAAGCTGAGATACTTGCGCAGGGGCTTTGGGACCTCGATTGAGCCGTCCTCCATCTGGCAGTTCTCCATTATCGCCACAAGCGTCCTGGTGATTGCGGATGCCGTGGAGTTGAGGGTGTGTACGTGCTCAGTGGGGTCGCCCGGATTCTCCCGACACCGTATGCCCAGGCGGCGGGCCTGATAATCGGTGCAGTTGGAGCAGGACACCACCTCCCTGTATTTGTCCTGCCCCGGGAGCCACGCCTCTATGTCGTATTTCTTGGCCGCCACCACTCCCATCTCGCCGGTGCAGACGTTGACGACCCGATAGGGTATGTTCAGGTCCTTGTATATCTCCTCGGCGGTGGCGCAGAGCATCTCGTGCTCTTCCCAGGACTCCCCCGGTTTTGTGAACAAAAACATCTCCACCTTGTCGAACTGGTGCACCCTGAAAATCCCCTTGGTGTCGCGGCCGTGGGAGCCGGCCTCCGTCCTGAAGCAAGACGAGAATCCGCAGTAGCGGAGGGGCAGCTCCTTCTTGTCCAGAATCTCGTTCATGTGAAGTCCGGCCAGGGCCTGCTCGCTGGTCCCGACCAGATAGAGCTTCTCGCCCTCTACCTTGTAGATGTCGTCGCGGCCGGCTGGCAGGAAGCCGGCCCCCTCCATCACCTCCTCCTTTATGAGGGCGGGGGTGACGAATTGCCTGAAGCCCTTCTTCGCCAGCTTCTCCAGAACGAACTGAACGACCGCGAACTCCAGCCGGACCAGCTCATTCTTGAGGTAGTAGAAGCGGGCGCCGGAGACCTTGGCCGCTCGCTCGATGTCTATCAGGTCGCAGAGCTCCGCCAGCTGGATGTGGTCCCTCGGCTCGAATTCGAATTCCGGGGGCTTGCCCACGGTCCTCACCACCTCGTTGTCCTCCTCCCCCTCGCCCTTGGGGACCGAAGGGTGGAGGATGTTGGGGATCTCCAGCATCTGCCGGTCCAGCGAGGCTTTGAGGGATTCGGACTTCTCCTCCAGCTTCCCTATGTTGCCGGACAGGGCGGACGCCTTCTTTATCTTGGCAGAGGCGTCCTTGCCGGCCTTCTTCAGCCGGGCGATCTCCGCGGTTATCTCGTTTCGCCGGTGCTTGAGCTTTTCGGCCTCCTGCAGGGCCGCGCGCCACTGCTTGTCCAGCGAGGCGGCCCCGTCGGCCACGGATGCGTCCATGCCGCGCCTCTCCAGGCTCTTCCTGACCTCCTCCGGCTTCTCCCTTATCAGATTTATGTCTATCATTTTCTGCTAACGAGGTACGAGTCCGTCTCGGCTATCAGGGCGTCTAGGTCTCCGCTCTCGAAGGTCTTCTCCTCTCCGCCCGCCTCGATGCGCACCTCCGCCTTTCGTATCATCTCAGAAGCAGCTCGATGTTGTTAACATCGTAGTAGAAATCCGCCGGCAGGACCCCCCTGCCCTTGTAGTAGCGCATCAGGCGCTTTATCTTCGATTCGGTCAGCTGCAGGCCCCTCCTGTTGTTGTCGTCCCCGGGGTTCCTCTCCAGGTGCTTCCTCAGCCGGAGAGCCTGCGTCAGGAGGTTGGTGAGGTCTTCGGGGAGGCCGGGGGCGAGCTCCTTCTCCTCCAGGATTTCGCTTATCTTCTTCCCGGTAATTGCCTTGACGTCGGGGACGCCGTGCTGGTCCCGCAGGATTGTCCCTATCTCCGACGAGCTCTTGCCCTTCCGGGCCATGTCGACTATGAGCTCCTCTATCTCCTTGTTTCCGTATTCCAGCCACTTGTCCGCCTGCGACGCGGCCGGCTTGGTGCTTCCACTCCTTCCCTTCTTCCTCGCGTGTATCCTTGCCATTTTTTATGTCTTGAGTCTTCGGTCCCGGGTCCCGCCGGGGACTTGAACCGCGGACTGTGCGCCTCAGGGCTGAACAAACGCGTTCGCGGCGTAGGTTAGTTCGAAGAACCGGCCCACCCTGAGAAGATGTAAAGCGGTTTATTTGCGGCGGGAGGTATAAAAACTGTCGAAAAACGCCCCTACGGCTTTTTTTCTCCATAGGGTCAAATTACCGCAATGAAGAACCTCGACGGAGGGCTGGACAACCTCAAGGTCAAGACCGCAGGGGTCAGAGAGGGCAAGAACGGGCTGGCGCTGATAGACTTCGGAAAGGTCTGCGAGGCCGACGGAGTCTACACCACCAACCGCATGGCCGGCGCCCCGGTGACGGTGACGCGAAAGAGAATCAAGAAAGGGATACGGGCCATCGTGGCCAACTCCGGCAACGCCAACTGCTCCACCGGCGAGCAGGGTCTGCGCGACGCCAAGGGCATAGCCTGGAAGGCCGCCGAGGAGCTCAAGGCCGACGAGAAGAATATCGCTGTGGCCTCCACAGGTATAATCGGCCGATACATGGATACCAGCCTGATAAAGGGACAGGTGGAGGAGGCGGTGAAGTCGCTC
>CAZTIX010000047.1:0-6300 GCA_964613935.1 uncultured archaeon | reverse complement strand
CGATCTGGGGCTGGAGGATTTTTTCTCCTTCTTCAGGCTGTTTATTACCATCAGTATCGTCAACTGCTGGCCGGTTATGTCCAACCATTTGGCTAGCTTGTCTGAATCGATTTCAGCCATTTCTCCCCCAACTTCGCTCTATTTTCCTCTTACACATATAAAAACTACTAGAACCATATAGTATCTTGGGAGTATGAAGACACCTATTAGTATCGATATAACGTAATGCATACCTCCAATACCCCAACTCCACAATCAATACATCCTCCCTACTGGTATCATGCATGCCCCTATTATGTCCTACGTGCCGCCCTTTTATATATCCCGGCCGCAAAGTTCCGACTGGAGAAGGACGGTCCATGGTCTTCACGAGAGCGATGCAAGCGTACCTGAATAAGCGGCTCAAGAGAGCTGCGGACAGACGATAGCAATGGCCATAACCCCGGCCCAGGCGAGATATCTGAGGAGAAGGTACGGGCTTGAACCGCCCGAAAATTCAATATCGGCTCTGCGCTCTAGGGCCGCTCGGCAGAGAGCAAAAAGGCGTAAAAAGTCAAAGGTCAAAAAGCGCAGGCGCAGATAGGCAGCCTATTTCTTCTTGCGCTTGGCATAGATCTTCTCAAGCCTCTTCTCCAGCTTGCCGTAAACCTTCTCGCCCTTCTCTCCGCCCATGTCCACGGCCCGGCCGCACTCCGCCTCGAAGAGCCCCTTGAACTTCTCCGCCAGCTCCGGCGAGTCTATGTAGACGGCCCCCAGGCCTCTGTTGTCCTCGTTCCTCACCATCAGGAAGAACTCGTCCAGGAACTCGTTGTGCGGTATTATCATGTCCAGGCCGTAGGGGGAGTCGACGTAATAGAGATCGAGGTTCTCGTTGTCTCGGATAAAGTCCTTCAGGCCGTTGAGTATCAGCTTTATCTCCTCATAAGCCGCCGCCGGATTGCCATAGGTTTCCATCAGCCTCTTGAACAGGTAATCCACGTCGAAGTGGGTCAGGTAGTTGACCTGCAGCTCCTTGTTGCTCACGCATCTCTCCCAAAGAGTGTGGGCATAGACCCTGGCCCCGGGGGTGTGCATCAATGACGGAGACTGGGCGTAGAGTATCCTCGGGAATATCCCCGTGACATAGCAGACCCCGGAGGTCTTCAGAATGTCCGCGGCCTTCCGGTACATCTCGTCGTATTCGAAGAACTTGACCACCGGCTCTTTCTTCCTGAACTCCAGGTGCTTGAAGTACTCCTCGGACTTGGACCTCAACTCCTTCAGCTCGTAGAGTTCCTTGTCGGCCCTCTTCTGGGCGCCGTCCAGAGCCTTCCTGATGGCCCCGAAGTCCACGCCGTAGTCCGCCTCGCCCATCCTTTTGACCAGACCCTTCTCCCGGAGAGCCTTCAGCTGCGAGAAGAAATTGGACTTCTGTATCTTGGGACCCTTCCTGAGGGAGGCGTCCTCCTCTATTATGGCCTTGGGGCTGGTTTCCTCCCCCCTCTTCTGAAGGCTGGATATGGCTTCTATTATGTTGAACTGCTGCCCAGTGACCCCCAACCAACCAGGAAGCTTATCCGCAACATCCATTCAGAAGATTGCGCATATATTAAAAGTATTGGGTATAAAAGGGTGTATCCTAGGGTATACTGGCACTCTAGCTTATAGTCTTGCTACTGTTGATATTCTCTTACCTTCTACGAGCAGCCTTTATATTATCTGCCCTTTTAGACTATCGAGGGCTGTGGAGTAGGGTCGAAACACAACCCTCGGACAGGCCGCCGGCATCGGCGAAAACGGTCGGGCTGGCGGCCAGAACTGGGGTTGGAGGGTCGTAACCCTCAAGGTCGCCAGCGCCCGCGAAAGGGGCCAACTGGCGACCCCCCATTTGACTTCTGATTGTCAGGCCCCGAACATCGAGTTGAAGAAGAAGGACATCCCCGTGCTCATCAGCCAGAACATCCCCAGTGTCGCGGGTACAAGAATCGGCACCATTTTCAGACCGGCGCTCTGCTTCCCGTCCCTTATCAGGCCTATCAGCAGCGAGCCGAAGAATGCCACGCTGAACAGGGCTATCATGGCGAACGTTGAGAGGTACCCCGGAGTCACGCAGGAGTCCGGCAGCGGCGGTGCCGTTCTTTTGTACTGCTCTATGTATGTTTCTCCGGTCTGAGGATTTATCGCGTAGGCGTCGCTGGCGTTCTTCGGGTCCAGTTGATGCTTCGTTTCCCAAGAGTCCGCCATCCCGTCGGAGTCAAAATCCTTGGGACAGCCCCCTCCCCCCGCGGAGAGCATGCCTATTCCCTGAAGGCCCCCCGTGGCCGGTCCGCCCTGGACCTCGCTCGGGTCGAATTCCATGGTCTCCGGCTGGAACTTGTTTATCACGCCGACGAACTGTATGGAGACTGAGAAAAGCAGCGGCGCCCCCAGCAGCATGCCGAAGAGTATGAAGAGGGTGTACGACATGGTGTTGGCCGCCATCTCCTTCTGAAGGAGCCTCATCTGGCGTATGTCGTTCGCGATTCCCTGCAGTATATTGGGAAGTTCGCCCCCGGCCTTCATGCCCTGGATGAGAAGCCGAACGGTCCTCTGGAGGACGTTGGACCTGACCCTCTGGCCCAAGTCTCTCAGGGCCTCCGCGAAGGGTTTCCCGCCCAGCGTCTCCTTCTGGGCCACCTTTATCTCCTCGGCCAGGGCCCCGAACTCCTTCCTGGCCGACACCCAGAGGGCGTTGTAAGGCGTCATGCCGGCCGATATGTTGGCGCTGACTATCTGAAGGACGTCCGGAAGAGTGGCCTCGACCTCGTCCGACCTCTTGTCGGCCATCATGCTGAGAATCGCGTAGGCGATTATCCAGGTGAGCCCGAAGGCGGCCAGGGCGACCACTGGAATCATCAGAAGCCCGAGTCCGAACAGGAAATAAGCGAGCATGGAGGCGAAAACCGCTAGCACGGCCCCGTTGATTATCGTTATTCCCGTAACCTCCACCTGGTTTTTCTCGATTCCGCTGTAGATGACCAGCATGTTGACTTTCTTCTTCCACCCGAATGGCGAGAACCGGCCCACCCTGTTGTAGATGCCCTGGAGGAAGCTGCCCGCAATCCTGGCGAAGAGCCTTATCAGGTTTATGGGTATGGAGAGCAGGGTCGCGAAGACCATGGACAGTACGCTGGAGAGCTTGCTTGCGAAGAGTTTGAACGCCTTGGCGACAATGGCGAAGGGTTTGGCCGCCACGGACTTGCCCTTCTTCTTTTTCTCGGCCTTTTTCTCGGCCTCCTCGTCTTCCAGCCTCTTTTGCTCTTCAAGAAGCTGCTCTATCCGCTTGGCCCGCTCGGAGGTCTCGCTGCTTATCGGGGCCGAGACGCTCATCCTGGGTTCGGCCAGTTTGCCGGCCTTCGTTTCGGGCTTCCCCGAAGGCGATGGCACGGCCCTGGGTTTTCCGCCACCGATCCTTGAAGGGGGGACGTTGACCCCGGCTATCTCGTAGCTTTTTTTCCTGGCCTCCTCCGTTTCGCCGGGCTTCCCGACCTTTTCCTCCCCCCTCTCTTTCCCCTTCTTCTCCTTCTTAGCCTCTTCCCGTTTCTTCTCTTCTTCCGCGGACTTCAGTTTTTTGGCCACATCTCTGAAGCGGGCGTACGTGAGCAGGGCCTCTCTGCCGAAGGCCTCCTTCTCACCGACGCCCAATCTCTTGACTATGTCCTTCTTGAGCTTTTTTGCGGCGTTGCCGAATAGCCCCTTCTTAGTGTCAATCAGGCGAGACAGGACGGTTTTCGTCTCCAGCTTCTTCAGACCGGGAGGCAGGGGGCCCAACCGGTCGGCCGCCTTCTTGCCTTTGCCTTTGCCTTTGCTGGGGGTGCCTTTTTTGGAGCCTTCTCCGGCTGCGCCGGTTTTTCTCTCTCTCCATCTCCGTTCCTCCGCGATTATGTCTTCGAGCGTCTTCATCTCGGATTTTTGCTGCCTACACTATCGGCCGCTTGTTTTTTATCAGGCCTATGAGCATGAACTGGAACATGAACATGAAGAGCACGATGCCCCCGAAGACCAGATTCTTGTCTATTGCTCCGAATATGTCTATCAATGTGGAGAGTATTATCAGAAGGGTTATGCCCTGCGACGGCAGGACTATCACCATCAGCATGTACATCAGCGACCAGAGGTTCATCTCCTGGCCGTAGGACTTTATCTTCGTCTCCTTCTCCCTGGTGAGGTCGTTGCTTATGGCCTTGAGGGCGATGCTCACGTCCGAGCCCGCGTACATGCTGTTCACAATCTGCCAGATTATCCTCCTCAGGAACGGCGAGGCGGTGTGCATGCCCACCTCGTCGAGGGCGTGGATGACGGACTCGCCGCTCTCGACCTTCTTTATCACCTGTTTGAACTCGTCGGAGCACTCCCCGTAGCCGCCGTTTGCCACGTGGACCAGGGCGTCGAAGACGGGTATTCCCGCCCCCGTCTGTATCTCGAGGTCCTTCAGGGCATAGTCCAGATTCTTCTCTATGAGGGCCCCCCTCTTCTTTATCTTGACCCTGGGCATCACCAGCATGTAGAACACCATGAACAGGGTCAGCCCCACGGAGGCGATTATGGCCATGGGAAGGCCAATGTCCAGCTTCCCCACCATGTAGGCCGGCAGGAGAATGCCCACGAAGCTGGCCAGCCCGACCGACAGGGCCATGTAGACGACTATGGAAACGTAGGTCAGCGGGCTGACGTGTATCCCGGCCCTCTCCAAGTTCCATTCTAGGCCAGGCGTTATTCTCTCTATCTTCTGGGCCAGGCCCACGAACGGCTTGGCTGTGTTTATCAGCCGCTTTGACTCAAAGGCCGAGGGCATCTTGGGTTTCTTAGGTTGTTTAGTTTAAGGCAACGGGCTTAAAAGCTTCAGTCCGGTCAGTCCCGGATTATGTCCTCGTACTCTCCGCCAGCTTTCACGGTCTCAAGAACGCGGTCCTTGTCGCGGTAGCACTCGGAGACGACCCGGCCGACGGACTCCACATCCTTTATCTGCTTGTCCAGCATCCACTTGAGTATCTTCTCCTTTTCCCCCAGGTCCTTCTTGACGTCAGCCGCCGTGTAGCCGGTGTACATCTCTATCTCGTCCATTATGCGCTTGCTCTTGTTGACCTTCTTGATGGTGTCGGTCTTCGCGTCCCATTTGTAGAGTATGTTTATCTGGGGCTCCTCGCCCTCCGTCACGAGTATCTCGGCCAACTCGAGGGTCCTCCTTACGCCGGTGCGGCGGTTCCTGTACTGCACGGTTATGAGGTGGAGCGACTCCAGGACGGTCTTGGGCACGTCCATGGGCGGGTTGGTCAGTCGCTTCACTACCTGGTTGGCCCGCTCCGCGTGGAAGGTGCCGTAGACTGAATGGCCGGTGTGCATGGCCTCGAACATCACTTCTGCCTCCCTCTTCCGCCTGACCTCGCCCACCACTATCCGGTCCGGCCTCATCCTCAGGGAGTTCTCCACCAGGTCCAGCATGCTCACCTCCCCCTCGCCGCGCGGATTCGGCGGGCGGGTGTTGAGCGGGACCCAATGAAGGAAAGAGGGGAGGTTCATCTCCCGGGTGTCCTCTATGGTTATCACGCGGTGGTTGGGCGGGATGAAGGGCGTTATGGCGTTGAGGAGGGTGGTCTTTCCCGAGGCGGTTCCCCCGGCAATCAGCATGGACAGCTCGTACTCCATGGCCAGCCACAGGAGGGCAGCCACGTCCATCTGGACCGTGTTTATCTTCGGGTCTATGAGGTGCACTATGGTCCAGGGTATGCGGCTGAACCTTCTTATGGTTATGGTGTTTCCGGAGGTAGATACTGGAAAAAGGGTGGCGTTGACTCTGTCGCCGGTGGTCAGGTGAGCGTCCAGCAGGGGCTCGGCGGATGTTACCTCCCTGCTTACCTGGCGGGCTATCCGGGAGGCCATGTTCTGGACGGCCTCCTCGTTCTCCATGGTTATGTTGGATTTCAGCCAGCCGTGCTTCTTGTTGTAGACCCAGACCGGCTCCTTGGCGCTGTTGACGACTATCTCCTCCAGGTTGTCGTCGGCGAGAAACAGCTCGAGGTCTCCCAGCCCTATCATCTCGTTGACTATGCGGGAGGAAAGCATCTCCTTGACCTCCGGCTTCATGGTGGGGAGCTCCTCGGCCAGGGCCTTCTCGGCATCCTTCCTGAACTTCTCCTTCAGGTCGGAGAAAAGGCGGGAGTCGAGAATCTCCCTGGTCTCCACCTGCATGTTCTCGACCAGCCTCGACTTGACGTTGTTGAGGACGACGCGGGTGGTGGGGCTGATCTCGGGTATCCCTATCTTGTAGTGAAGGACGTAGTC
>CAZTIX010000046.1:0-6311 GCA_964613935.1 uncultured archaeon | reverse complement strand
TGTGCACCTCTGCCTTTTCCGTCTTGCCATCACAGTCCCATGAGCGCCTCCGCGCCCTCCTTGATGCTCCTTGGGTTGTATCCGCCCTCCAGAGCGTAAAAGCATTTATGCGGCTTGAGAATCTCGCGGACCCTCTCATACGTCTTCTGCGTCACCGCCAGCGCGTTGCCGGCGACGAAGCCGCGGTCCAGATAGTAGGCGTCGAAGCCGACCGACACGCCCACGACGTCCGGCCCGAATTCCTTGAGCGCAGGCTCGACCCTTCTCTCCAGCGCCGCCACGTACTCCTCGTCGCCCGTGCCGGGGGGCAGGGGGACGTTGATGACGTTGGGCGGCCGGTCGGACAGCCCGCTGCCGGGGTAGAGCGGCGACTGGTGGAGGGAGGCGAACCCGATGTTATCCCTGCCCAAGACCAGCGCCTCGGTCCCGTTGCCGTGGTGGACGTCTATGTCCAGTATGAACACCCTTTTCCCCTTCTCAGCCAGCCTGATGGCGGCCACGGCCATGTTGTTGAACACGCAGAAGCCCGAGCCGCGCCCGGCGAAGGCGTGGTGGCCGGGGGGCCTCACCAGGGCGAACCCCCCGCCCCGGCCCTTCAGGGCGCTCTCCGACGCGTCCGCGGCCGCCCCCACCGCCCGACAGGCCGCCTCGTAGGTGCGCTCCGTGACCGGGGTGTCCGGGTCCAGGTTGCCCCCACCGCTTTCGGACATGCGCTTCACCCTGGAGACGTAGCGTCTCTCGTGGGCCAGCCCGAGCAGCCCCTCGCCGTCCCGCGGCCTTTTGACCCTCTCCTCGTCCAGGGACTCGAGCAGGAGCTCCAGCCGGCCGGCGCTCTCCGGATGCGCGCCGGTGTCGTGCTTCAGGAAGACCGGATCGAAGAAGACATCCATTTTCGCCATAGAGTTTTTATCCTAAGCCAAGCCCGTGGGACCGAAGGTCGCACCGTTTTTGATCGACCTTTTCTAAAAAGGCCGGGGTCGAAGAAGACATCCATTTTCGCGACAACATGCGGGTTTTTTACGGACAACCGCTTAAATATGGCAAACAGGTGCTCAAAATGTACTGTTCAAAATGCGGCCAGAAGCTGAACGAAGACGCCAAGTTCTGCACCAAGTGCGGCACTCCTGTCCCCGGCGGGGAGGCGGGGAAGGGCGGGAAGACCAAGCCGCCCGGCAAGCAGCCCGCCAAGATGGACGTGAAGGACATCGAGAAGAAGCCCAGAAAGAACGTCTCCCTGAAGGAATCCATAGACTTCAAGGGCGCCGAGAAGGCCCTGGAGGACGGCCTGAAGACCAAGGCCTTCTCCGGCATATTCAGCAGCGCGGACCCCTCTGACGTCAGGGTGGACTCCCTAACCAAGCTCTACGAGCCGGTCCACGCGGTGCGGGCGGTCTACGAGGGCGAGTTCAGGGTCAACAAGGAGTTCACCCTCCAGGCGGACCCGGACACGGTCAAGCTGAAGCTGGGGGGCAAGAGCTACGACGTCAAGCCCCCGGAGTCGGGGGGCGGGCTGTTCGGCGGCTCCTCCGCCCCGGTCCTGAAGCTCACCGGCGAGCAGATTGTCAGGAAGAGGGTCGAGAGGGGCGCCTACTACGACATGAAGGGCGTGGCCAAGCCGAACCTCGAGCAGCTCATAAAGGACAAGCCGACCTCGCCCTTCGACCCCAAGAAGGAGATGAAGCGGACCGAGGTCCTCTCCACCGACTTCGACCCCTCCGGGCTGGAGGACAAGGTCATGGCGCCCGACATAATCCAGCGCCCCCAGAGCGGCAAGACCGTCTCGGAGAAGATAACCGTGGAGACGCTTACAGTCTATTACCCCAAATACAAGGCGGTCGTGACGAACATCAAGAGCAACCAGAAGAAGACCCTGGTCATATCCGCCGTGAACAAGCAGACGATGGGCGGCGAGAAGTTCTGATGATAACCGACGCGGCGAAGCGCGTGGCGTCGCTGGCCGGCAAGAGGACCGACATCCCCCTGGGCCGGCCCAGCTTCAGGCCGGAGGAGCACTACGAGGCCAGGGACTTCGATGCGAAAAACTTCAGGCCGATTAAACTCTCGCACATGCGATGCGCGCCCTCTGGGCGCGCAGACTGTGCGAGACCAGAAGTCTCGCACATGCGAGAGTTTAGCTCTTCAATCGCCTTTTTGGACGGAGGGAACCTCCCGCTCATCCGCGCGCCCTCCTTCTCCGTCCACTTCGAGCGCGTCTACTTCAACTGCTTCAGGGAGGGCAAGAGAACCGAGCTGGAAATCCCCAGCAAGCTGGAGTTCTTCGCGGTGCTGACGTCCTCCGGAGAGGGCGGGGACGTCCGCTACGAGGCCTCCCTCATACCGCTGGAGGGGGACTGGAAGAAGTACCTGCCCGACGAGAAGGACCTGCGCTTCGACTCCTACGACCGGACCGTCAGCACGGGCGGGGAGCGGATTAAGATACCGCGCATAGGCGACGTGGCCCGCTCTTTCGCCGAGTGGAACCTTGCCCGCTCGGTCTGCGAGCGGCTGTCGGAGGGCGACATCTTCGTGAGGGACGGGACGCTCCACGCCCCCTACACCAACCAGGCCGAATACGCCGAGCGCGCCTACGGGGCCGCGCGCGGCAACGGCGTGCTGTTCTGCGGAGTCTCCAAGACGTCGCACCTCTACACGACAACCGGCCTCTCCCTGGTGGCCGCCATAGGCCGGCTGGCCCGCGAGAACAAAATCAAGGCGCCCGGCTACTACGAGAACGTTGTCAGGATAACGGACCCAAACCACAGGGCCGACCTCAACTTCGCCCGCCTGCACGCGCGCAGCCAGTACACCTTCAGAATCGAGATCCTCAAGGGCCAGGAAGCCCACAAGGACAGGATAATGGGCGCCCTCGCCGCAAACTCCTCCGACATCTCGTTCCCCGGCTACCCCTACGGCCTGGTAGACGCCGACCGAAACGCCCGGGTGAGCGAGGACGAGCTGGATTCCCTGCGCACTCTGCTTCTGTCGGAGATAGCCGGGGCCGGCGACTTTCAGGACTTCAAAGACCTCCTGGCCGCCAGCGAGGCCCACGAGTGGCTGAACCGAATCGTATGATTTATTTTCATTTCATCTCAAACTAACCAGAAAATGGAAGTCGTTGGACAGGTCCTGTCGGGCCAGTTCGGGGAGCTCCTGGTAAGGCAGAAGAGCGGAGAGGAGCTGGAGCTGGGCGAGCTGCTGGTGGCCGACTCGGAGGGCGGAAAGACCATAATGCAGGTCTACAATTTGCTCTACGGCTCCCAGATACACCCGAAGTCCCTGGAGCTGCTTTCCGGCATGGAGCTGGAGGGCTACGGCTCGGACCTGGGATTCATGGAGCCCCAGCTGCGCAACTACGTCATGGCCGAGATGAAGGGGCTGGTCACGGTGGGCGGCGGGAAGGCGCGCATACCCAAGACCCTCCCCAAGTTCTTCAGCCCCATAAGGAAGATAGAGAAGGGCGACCTGGACTTCCTGGGAACGCCCGAGAACGCCCTGCTGGTGGGCAGCGTGAGGTCCGGCTCGAAGGACATGGGGATAGCGGTGAACCTTGACGGGAAGAAGGTGCTTTCGCACCACGTTCTGATACCGGCCACGACCGGCAGAGGAAAAAGCCTGGCTCCGGATGAGGCCGTGTTGATAAAAGATGCAGAAGGGCGGATCTTCCTTAAACCCATAGGCCCGTTGGTAAATAGCATGCTGAAAGAAAAGCCCAACGGCCTGTGTGCTTTGAGCATAGACTCCAAAAACCATGAAGTCGGGTGGAAACCCATAACAGACTTCCTAAGACACAAAGCGCCCGAACAGATCTATAAACTCGTCACCACCTCCGGACGATCGGTGAAAGTCACTGGAGACCACAACATTTATGCCCTCAGGGAAGGGAAGCTAAGATTGCTTAAAACCAGCGACCTCACTATTGGCGACTGGCTTCCGGCCCGCCTGAATATCTCTGAATCCGCCCGCCAGCCAACTCTGGATCTGGCCGAGCTATTGCGCAAGGAGCCGAACGTGCACCTAAGGTTAAAAAAAGGGTCTTTGAGCGATGCCGATGATGACACAATGCTCGCGGTTCTGTCGAAGTCCTATAAGCACCCGAAGACAAAGCTCCGTCTGCTCAGGAAAGGGAAAACCAAACTCCCTCTAAAGGCCCTTCTAAATCTGCCTGAAAGTCTTAAGGAGGATATCAAGAGCCACGCCGATATTTGTTTATACAATAGCCAAAAGGCTTCCCTGCCGGCCATCTTGAAATTAGACAAGGACATCCTAAGGCTCTTTGGCTATTACATAGCGGAGGGCTACATCAACAGCAACAGTGTGAGGATTTCGATGTCCAATCCGGTGTTGCTAGGGGACCTAAAAAGAATTCTGAACTGCTTTGGTCTGAATCACTTTGAATTGAGGAAACCGGCAGGCGCCATCGACCTGGTTATCCCGTCCGCTCTTCTGGCCCGGCTTTTGGGCGCTTTACAACTGGGCGGGAGTGCGGGGGAGAAGGCACTTCCCGATTTTTTCATGAATCTTTCAAACAGCCAGTTGTCCCATCTCTTGGGGGCATACTTTGATGGTGATGGCGGCGTGGAGAATTGCAACGCCAGGAAGGACGGAAGCGAATCCGTAAGGATATGCGCAACTACAAAAAGCGAAAAACTCTCACTTCAACTCTCCTATGCTCTTCTCCGAATGGGCATCTATCCGAGGATTAAAAAGACTTGGAAGAGGGCATCCAATACCTCCCACAAGGGCGATATATATTATAGGCTCACGATATCCGGCAAAGATGACTTAACCCGCTTCTCAAAAAACATACAGTTCAAATCTAAAAAACAGGACAGGCTGAAGAACCTGCTTGAGCTTAAAGGGAACACAAATGTGGATTTGGTTCCAATAAGGCCGGAGGTCATAGGCAAGATTCTTGACGGCTTGAAAATAAGCCAGAAGAGATTATCTGAATCAATCGGCTGCTCTCAACAGCAGATATCCTTGGTTTTGAGCGGAAAAAGGGTTCCGAGCAGAAAGCTTGTACGCAAGTTATACGCCTATTCCCTCCGCAGGGGTCTGACCGACGTTGTATCCGAGTTGAGCTGTTTACTGCTCAACCGATGGGACCGCATTGAATCGCTGAACCCTATCCCCTTCAAGGGCAAATACGTGTATGATATCTCAGTGAAGGATAATGAGACATTCCTTGGAGGATTTGGCGGGATTTTCGTCCATAATAGCAACCTCGTGCGCATAATGGCGTGGTCCGCCATAGACAAGGACTACTGCGGCCTTCTCGTCCTCGACCCCCACGACGAGTACTACAAGGGCCCTGGGGGGAGGGAGAAGGGCCTCAAGGACCATCCCAAGGCGAGGGACAAGATAGTCTACTACTCCATGAGCCCGCCGGCCGGCAGCGAGACGCTCAGGATAAACTACCGCCTGCTGAAGCCCTGGTTCTTCCAGGGCGTGCTGGACCTGTCCTCCGCCCAGCGCGACGCGCTTTTCGCCTACTACAAGAGGGACAGGGAGAGCTGGATAGACGACATCCTCAACGGCAAGGGCGTCACCGGGGTCAAGGAGGAGACGCTGGCCGTTTTGATACGTAAGCTCAGCATCCTGGGCATCTCGGCCAGGGACGGAGAAATCACCTGCGAAGGGGTCTTCGCCAAAGACAAGCACGAGAACACACTGGACAACATAGTCGCCGCGCTCGAAGGCGGCAAGACCGTGGTCGTGGACACATCATCCCTTTCGGGCGAGCTGGAGCTGCTCATATCCTCGATGCTCGCCTCCAAGGCGCTGGACAGGTACAAGTACCGCAAGAAGGAGGGAGCCCTCGACACCAAGCCGGTAATCTCCATAGTCATCGAGGAGGCGCCGCGCGTTTTGGGCAGGGAGGCCCTCCAGTCGGGCCCCAACGTCTTCTCCGCCATAGCCCGCGAGGGCAGGAAGTTCAAGGTGGGCCTCATAGCCATCACGCAGCTGCCGTCGCTCATACCGCGCGAGGTCCTGGCCAACATGAACACCAAGATAATCCTGGGCATAGAGATGGAGCCGGAGAGGCGCGCCATCATCGAGAGCGCGTCGCAGGACCTCAGCAAGGACGGGCGCAACATTGCCTCTCTCGACAAGGGAGAGGCGCTGATAACCAGCAACTTCACGAAATTCGCGGTGCCCGTCTCGGTCCCCCTCTTCGACAAGGAGTTCGTTTCCGGCCACTCGCCCGGGGGGGAGCCGAAGAAGAAGGCGAAGACGGACTTCTCGGAATTCGAATAAAATGAGACCAAGGAAAACCCCAAAAAAAACCCCGGCCGCAGGCGGCCGAGCCC
>CAZTIX010000045.1:0-6353 GCA_964613935.1 uncultured archaeon | reverse complement strand
GCATATGCGCGCGGCCAGCTTGTTTTTTCCTATGCGCTTGGCCCGGTGGTAGGCGGCGTTCTGGCGGCCGTCCGGGCTTTTTACGAAGAACAGGCCGGCGGTTATGTAGTGGCCGTCGTCCTTGGGATAGTGCTTGAGTATGGGCAGCTTGTTCAAATCGATCTCATTCTCCACGACCTCCTGGCAGGGGGCGTCTTCGGTCGTCGGTTCCGGGTCCACCGGATTGTCCAGCGCCTTGGCGATGCGGAAGAGGAGCTCCTCCTTCTTTATCCCCATGTAGCGAGCAATCAGCTCGCGGTTCATGCAGACGCCCGAAACCAGGCGGTAGTCGCCCAGCCCCTCAAAGAGAACGGGCTTGCCCGACTTGAAAATGATGTCGGCGATCTCCACATCGGGGTCGGCCTTCCCGCGCTTCAGCAGGTCGCCCGATTTCTCCAGGTCCTCCAGGAATCCCCTCAAGTCCATCTTTATTTTAACAGAAGAGCTAAATAAAAGCTTGAGATGGACGTGCGCAAAGATTTCCCGATTCTGAAGAGGAGGGTCAACGGAAAGCCGCTGGTCTACCTGGACAACGCGGCCACCTCCCAGAAACCGAAGCAGGTCATAGATGCGGTCAGAGACTTCTACGAGAAGCGCAACGCCAACCTGGGACGCGGCGTCCACACCCTGGGCGTAGAGGCGACGGAGATGTACGAGGATGCGCGCAGGGAGGTGGCAAGCTTCATAAACGCCGAGCCGGAGGAGATAGTCTTCACCCTGAACAGCACCCAGGGCCTCAACATGGCCGCGGGATACTGCTGCCGCGATTTGGACGGGCACGACGAGCTCCTGACAACAATCATGGAGCATCACAGCTGCTACCTCCCTGTCGCCATGGCCTGCGAGAAGAGCGGGGCGAGGCTGAGAATCGCAGACATAACCGGGAAGGGCCGGCTCGACATGGACGATTACGCGAAGAAGATGGACGGCAAGACCAGGGCTGTGGCGGCTGCCCACGTCTCCAACGTCCTGGGCACGGTCAATCCCGCCAAAGAGATGGCCCGGCTCGCCCACGAGAGCGGCGCGCTGTTCATACTGGACGCGGCCCAGAGCGCCGCGCACATGAGGGTGGACGTCCAGAAGCTGGACTGCGATTTCATGGCCTTCTCGGGCCACAAGATGCTGGGGCCGACCGGAACCGGCGTGCTCTACGGCAGAAAAGAGCTCCTGGAGGACATGGAGCCTCCGCTCACGGGCGGCGGCATGGTATCGAGGGTTCGTCCGGAGGGAACAGAGTTCCTCGGCACGCCCCGGAAATTTGAAGCGGGCACCCAGAACATAGCCGGGGTCGTGGGGCTTGGCGCGGCCGTGGACTATCTCAAGAAGCTGGGCATGGGCAGGGTTCAAAAGCACGAGAAGAAGCTCACTAAGCGCGCGCTCAGGGGCCTCGGCGGGATGGAAGGCGTTGAGCTCTACGGTCCGGAGGACAGGGCAGGCATAATCTCGTTCAACGTCGAGGGCATGGACCCGCACGAGGTGGCCGCGATAATGGACGAGAGCGGCATAGCCGTCCGAAGCGGGCACCACTGCGCGCAGCCTCTTATGCGCAGCCTTGGAATAGACGGTTGCGCGCGCATGTCCTTCTACGTCTACAACACGCAGGAAGAGGCGGACTATGCTCTCGGGGTCATTGAAAAGATAGGATCACTCGCCTAGCCTCTTCGCAATCTCGTCGATTATCTGAACGCCATGGTTTATGGCCGGCTTGATGAGGGGCTGCTTGGTTAAGTCGCCGGCGATGAACAGCCCCGGGACGCCCTCGGACTCCATGGTCTCGGGGTCGTACTTCGGCTTGTTCTTCTCCAGCCCCAGCCCTATGCGCTCCAGGAACTTGGTGGCGGGGATGGTCCCGGCGAAGACTGCCACCGCGTCGGCGGGCAGCTCCCTCTCCTCCCCGTCGACTTCCAGCTTGCACTTGCCTTCCTTGATGCACTTCACGTTGGAGTTGAATATCACTGGTATGCCGCTCTGCTCGACGGCCTTCCTGTTGGCGTCCTTGAGCCGGAAGAACTCGGGCTTGCGGTAGGATATGGTCACGTCGGCACCCTGCTCTTTGAGAAGCAGGGCGTGCTCTATTGCCGTGTCGCCCCCGCCCACCACGACGACCTTCCTGCCCCCGTAGTCCTTGGGGTTTATCCTGTAGCAGACCCGCTTCTCGTCGTCGCACTCGATGGGGATTTTTCTCACACTCCCCTGGACGCCTATGGCCAGCATGACGAACCCAGACCCATATTCGCCCTTCTCGGTCTTGACCTTGAATTTGTCGCCCATCCGGTGGATGTCCCTGACTTCCTCGTTCTCCCTGATGTCGAGCTTACGCTCTTTTGCGAAGTCCTGCCAGGCCTTCAGGGTGTCGGAAGACTTTCCCTCCGGCAGCGGCAGCTTGCCGACGACCTCCACATTCGCCGGATAGTAGTGTATGTCCTTGCCCTGAGGGTAGGTGAGCAGGGTGTTGGCGACCTCCCCCTTCTCGAAGCAGACGTAGTCCAGCCCCACTTCCCCGGCGCGTTGGCAGGCGGACAATCCCGCCGGGCCCGCCCCCACGATTATCACGTCGTGCATTTGCTCTAGTTTTGAGAGAGGTCGTAGAAAAAGCCCGGTTGAATCGTGAAAGCGAGAAGCGAGAAGCGCGCTCAGCACCCCTCGACCAGCCCCACCAGAAAATCAAGAGAGCGCTTCTCTCCGTAGTAGTGATAGTAATGGGGCTTCAGGCGCAGCTTTTCAACGATGCGCTTCTTGACCGTCTCCTTGTCCTCTCTCGACGGCTCCCAGTCCTTGAGCATCTCGGGAGGGAAGCCCCGGAGATTGACGGACCTGCGTGCCCTGAAGCCCCTCGAGCGCATCTCATGCTTTATCTCCTCGTAGCGCTTCTTCAGGTAGAGCAGCTTGTCCTTGAAGAAGCGCACATGTCCCTTGCCAAGGCAGTAGCTGCAGGGTATGCCGAAGGCGTCCGGGTGCTTCCGCACGTATCCCACCAGCATCAGTATCTCCGCGTACTCCGCCCGCAGGTGCTCGTCGGCGAGGCAGCCGGGATAAATCAGATTTATCCTGACCATCCGGCATATTTTAAACACCACGCCTATAAATTACCCGTGAAAAACAGCGACAGGGAGCTATTCAACATCTCCAAGGAGAAGGACTTCTCGAGCTGGTACGTGGAGCTGGTGAGGCGCGCCAAGCTGATGGACCAGCGCTCGCCGGTCAAGGGCTTCGACGTGGTCATGCCGAACGCCTACGCCATCTGGGAGAGGATACAGGCATACCTCAACCCGCGCTTCAGGGCCCTGGGGGTCAAAAACGCCTACTTCCCGCTGGCCATACCGGAGAGCCTGCTGCGGAAGGAGGCCGAGCACTTCGAGGGCTTCGTCCCCGAGGTGGCCTGGGTGACCCACGGCGGGAAGGAGAGGCTGGGGGACCGGCTGGCCCTGAGGCCGACCAGCGAGGCGATAATAAACCACATGTTCGCCCTCTGGATAAGGAGCTACCAGGACCTTCCGCTCATGGTGAACCAGTGGTGCAACATCGTGCGCTGGGAGACCAAGATGACCAAGCCCTTCCTGAGGGGGCGCGAGTTCCTCTGGCAGGAGGGCCACACCGCCTTCGCGGACGCCGAGGGCGCGCAGAAGAACGTCACGGACGTGCTGCGCGTCTACAAGGAGCTGGTGGAGAACCTGCTCAAGATAGCGACCTTCTTCGTCAAGCGGCCGGAGTGGGACAAGTTCGCCGGGGCCGAGGAGACCATATCTCTCGAGACGCTCATGCCGGACGGCAAGGTCCTGCAGGCGGGGACCGTCCACAATCTGGGGCAGAACTTCTCCAGGCCACTGGGCATAAGCTTCCTGGACGAGGAGAACAGGGAGAGGAACGTGCACCAGACCTCCTGGGGAGTGAGCACAAGGCTCATAGGGGCGGTGGTGATGTCGCACGGAGACGACAAGGGGCTTGTCCTGCCGTTCGAGCTGGCGCCGACCCAGATAGCCATCATACCCATCATATTCAAGGGCAAGGAGAAGGCGGTTCTGGACGAGTGCGAGAAGGTTCGTCTCAAGCTGGAGAACGCGGGTTTCTCAGTCGAGCTGGACACCTCGGACAAGCGGCCCGGCGAGAAGCACTACTACTGGGAGCTCATGGGGGCGCCGATAAGGATGGAGATAGGTCCTAGGGACGTGAAGGGCAAGAAGGTGGTGCTGGTACCCAGAACCGGTGGCAAGAAGCAGGCCGTCCCGGAGAAGAAGATGGTCGGGGTGGTCGAGAAGGCGGCTGCGGAGATGGACGACCGGATACTCTGCGCCAGCGCCAAGCATCTCAAGGACAACATCAAAGAGGCCAAGAGCCTCAAGGACGTCAAGGGGATAATAAAGTCGGGCGGCATCGCCAAGGCCCCCTTCTGCTCGGTCGGACCGGAGGGGGAGAGCTGCGACGACCAGCTGAAGGACCGGGTCGGCGCGGAGGTCAGGGGGACCCTTTATCCGAAGTCCGAAAAGCCCAAGGGCAGCAAGTGCATAGTCTGCGCAAAGCCGGCCAAGGAGATTGTCCGCATTGCAAAGGCTTATTAGTCCTGTTTCTTCTTCATGAACCCGGAGAGCGGCCTGAGCGCAGCGAGGTGCCTTTTCTCCAGCAAATTGGCGTCTGGATACCCCTTCGGGTATTCGATCGGCACGGCGCCGAACCGCAGCGGAACATTGCGATAGTAGCGGCGTATCACGCCGGGGTTCAGGGCCAGAGACCTTGCGAGGCCGGCCCCCATCCGCCCCAGCCTCTCATAGACCTCCTCGGCCGGGAGCTTCTCCCATCGGCGCAGGGTGTCGGCGGCCAATCCGGAGGCCTTCGCCCGGTCCACGCCGGGAGGCACAATTTTGCCGTCGGCAATCGCCTTCACGTTGTGCTTCACCTGCCACTGTTTGGCGCCCACATCCTCATGCATGTGGGTTTCGCCAGGTATTATCACCCTCTTGGCGCCCCGCGCCCGGAGGCGAGCTAATATAAGAGCAAGCCCCAGCGAAGGGGCTGCGCCGGGAAGATAATGGCGCTGTAGGGATTCCGGCAGGCTGTCGGGCTTGGGAGAGCCCTTCAAGCCGTAGGGGCCCACCACGAAGGTGCCTGGCTCGGGCATGTCTATGTGCGCCACCATTTGGGGGCGCTGGTGCTCATAAGCTCCCTCGGGCATGAACCTGACATGCGCGCCCAGCACGCCCCTGTTGTAGAGGGACGACTTGACTTGCTCCTCCGCGGGGGGGTCCTCGGGAAACATGGCCTCCCTGTCGTAGGAATCAGGCAGGCGAGCCTCAACGACTGGGTGCAGGTTTACCTCGGCAGGCATGAAGCGCAGGCCCCTCACGGGGAGAACAGCAAGCTCCTGGGCTCGCAGAATGTCCTGGTGATGCCGGGCCAGTTCGGCCCTGCTGAGCGGTCGGGACAGCCTTTTCAATGAGACGGGGTGCAGCGAACTTATCTCGCCGGGGGTTAGGGGGCCGGATGACTGGAGGTCTATCCTCTCGACAGTTCGCCGCATCTTCCCTAAAAGCCTGGAATTGCTACCGGCTGCCTCGACCGGGCTCGGCGGCTCGAACACGTGAGCAGTGCGGCGAAACTTCGGCTTTTTGGGTTTCTTAGGCATGCACTATTTTACAATCAAAAACAGATAAAATAAATATGAGGGTAGTCGCCCTTTTCTCCGGGGGGAAGGACTCCGCCTACGCGGTCCACTACGCGCGGCAGCAGGGCTACGACATCGCCTGCCTTCTGTCCGCGGTCTCCGAGAACAAAGAGTCCTACATGTACCACACACTCAACATCGAGCGGGTTCCGGAGCAGGCGCGGGCGATGGGAATTAAGCTGTACCAGCTGGAGACGGAAGGTGTGAAAGAGGAGGAGGTTGGGGATTTGAAAGAGATGCTCAAGCGCCTCAAGGAGAAGGAGAAAATCGAGGGCGTGGTCTCCGGCGCTCTGGCCTCCGACTACCAGAAGACGCGCATCGAGCGCATCTGCGAGGAGCTGGGTCTGGCTTCGATAACGCCCATGTGGCACGTCAATCCGGGGGCCTACATGCGCGCGCTTATCGAGAGCGGCTTCGATGTCAGAATAGCGGGGGTGTTCGCCGACGGCCTGGAAAAGAGCTGGGTGGGGAGGAAAATCGACGAGACTGCGCTGCAAGAGCTGAAAAAACTCAGCATCCATCTCGCCGGAGAGGGCGGCGAGTACGAGACGCTGGTCGCGGGCGGGCCGGGGTTCCAAGAGAAGATTCGCCCTTAAAACCGTCAAGGATCCGAAACATCCGCCCTCTTATCCAGAACGGGCGCGTATATGACCTGCCT
>CAZTIX010000044.1:0-6380 GCA_964613935.1 uncultured archaeon | reverse complement strand
AAGGCCGCGACCTACTCGGGCCTCAAGTGCTGGACGGACAGCGGAAAGCACAACGTCCAGTGCGTTCTGGACATATGACCGAGTTGCAGTATTATGGCATGTTCGTAAAGAGATTACTTTTCTCCCATCGGGCGAGTCCTTCCCAGCCTTTCCTCCATTCTCTGCGCCACCCACGCCGGGCCGACTTTGCGCGCCCTCCGAAGCATCTCGGCCACTTGGTCCGGCGTTCTTTGGAGCTCTTTGCCCACCGTCTCAATGGGCTGGCCCCGCAGAAAAAGCTCCAGGGCCCTGTTCTCCCTGCCGCTGAGGCCGGGGACCTCGAGCGCATCCTGGCGCATTGCTCTCCTGCGGCGACCCCCGGGTCCTTTCTTCCGAGGGCCCCTGTGATATCCTCCGGGCACGGAAGTTTAGAGCCGCGAAGGATTTAAGTTCCCGGCGGTCCGGCTCGGCTCCCACTTTTTTCCGCTCCGCTTCTAATTATTCGCCGCTTGCGCTCAGGGCGAAAGGGCGAACTAAGGGGCGAATTCGGCGTTTGACCATGGAAATAGAAGTCAACAGAACAGGCGACTATCGCTGGGAGGTGCCGAAGAAGGGTAAGATGCTGGTGCCGGGCAGGATATACGGCGACAAGGCCATCATCGACCATCTCATCGCCGACGTGCGCGCGGGCAAGGACTGGAACGCGCTGAAGCAAATCGTCAACGTGGCCTGCCTGCCGGGGATACAGAAGGCCAGCCTGGCGATGAGCGATGTCCACCCTGGCTACGGCTTCCCGATTGGCGGGGTGGGGGCGTTCGACACCAAGACGGGAGTCATCAGCGTGGCAGGCGTCGGGTTCGACTGCAACTGCCTCTCGGGAGATTCGAAGATTCTGCATGAATTTGGCTATACGCGGGAGATTAAAGATTTCAAAAAGGACTTCCAGGACCAGAGGATAAGGTGCGCCAATATTTCCAAAAAGATAACGAATACGGGAATAAGGGCCTTCATGTCCTTGACTCCTAAAGACAGAGTTTATAGGGTGAGAACAGAGTCCGGGAAGGAGATAGTCGCTACAGGCAATCACCCCTTCCTGACCCCAGACGGTATGGTAGGTCTCAAGGATATCACAGAGGGGCCAATCTCGGTTTATCCTTTCGAGGGCGTCGAGTATGTAGCACCTAAAAATGGCGTTATAGTGGATGAAAGCGATATTAGAGCCCTGCCGATAGATAAAAAAGTCGACCAAACGATAGAGGAGCTTAAAAAAAGGGACCTCCTGCCACTGACACTAGACCACCCCAAGCTGCCTTATCTACTTAAGCTCATGGGGTTCATATATGGCGATGGTTGTATGTACTTCACGGGCAAATGGAAACCCGGGACTATATGGTTCTATGGAAAACGCGAGGACTTATTAGATATCCGTGAGGATATCAAGAATTTAGGCTTCAATGCCTCGGGAGTTTATTCAAGGAACAGGGACCACGCCATAGACACACACTATGGGTTAGTGGGGTTTAATAGAACCGAGGATTCGATAAAGAGCACCAGCAGCGTTTTGGCCACTCTCCTTTGGGTTATGGGGACGCCCATGGGCAATAAAACCGCACAGGATTACAGACTGCCCGAATGGCTTTTCAAGTGCGAGAAGTGGCAGAAGAGGTTGTTTTTGGCCGCATTATTCGGAGCGGAGCTCAGCTCCCCGTGCAGTGTAACGAATCACGACTTCACGCTCGCACAGCCAATGCTTTCCCTTAACAAAAAGGCCAAGAACCTGAAGTCGGGTAGAAAACTCCTCAAACAGGTTTCCAGTCTGTTGTCGGAATTTGGCATAGAATCCGGGCAGATACGTGAAAGGGAAGAGTACAAGGGCAAAGACGGGCAGGTTTCCATAAGATTGAGGCTCGCAATCGGGGCTCTGCCCGAAAACTATATGAAGCTTTGGGGCAGGGTAGGGTTTGAGTACAATCGAGAAAAACAGTTCCTAGCCTGCGCGGCCGTCCAATACTTGAAGCTTAAGGAGAATGTACTGCGGCAGAGGCGATGGGCCGCATCTGAAGCAAAATCCCTAAAGAAAAAGGGCTTCAGAAAATCTGAAATAACCGATTGGTTGGCTTTCGGCTATGTCAATCCGCGATTCGTTGAGAGGTCGATTTATGAAGGCCGAAAGACCTCTCCGAGGGTGGCATTTGACTTTTACACCTTTAAAGACTTCATAAAGAAGTTCACTAAAGGCCTTGGCAAGACCGGGCAGTTCTGGGAGAGAATCATTGAGAGAAAGCCTATAAAATTCTCTGGAAAGGTTTTCGACTTCAATGTGGTAAACAGATATCATAACTTCATCGCCAACGGGTTTGTGGTTTCAAACTGCGGCGTCAGGACGCTCAAGACGGAGCTAACCCGCGAGGACGTCGAGAAGAGGAAAAAAGAGCTGGCGGACGCTCTGTTCGAGACTGTCCCGGCGGGTTTGGGCTCCACCGGGGACATCCGGCTTTCAATAGACCAGATAGACGAGGTCCTTTTCAGGGGCGCGGAGTGCGTCGTCGAGCAGGGCTACGGCCTCAAAGAAGACCTGGAATACACGGAAGAGAACGGCAGAGTGAACGGCGCCAAGCCGGAGAACGTCAGCCGCAAGGCCAAGCAGCGGCAGCACAAGCAGGTCGGGACCCTCGGCAGCGGCAACCACTATCTGGAGGTTCAGCATGTGGACAAAATTTTCGACAAGAAGGCGGCGGAGGCCTACGGCTTGGAAGAGGGGCAAATCCTGATTTCCATCCACTGCGGCTCGCGCGCTCTTGGGCATCAGATAGGCTCCGACTACCTCAAGGTCCTGGAGAAGGCGAGCAGGAAGTACAATATTCCGATACGCGAGAAGGAGCTGGTATCCGCGCCGTTTAGCAGCGAGGAGGGCCAGACGTACTTCTCCGCGGTCAACTGCGGCATAAACATGGCCTTCGCAAACCGGCAGGCGATAACGCACCTGACCAGAAAGGCGGTGAATGAGGCCACTGGAGAGGACGAAAAGAGCATCCGGGTGCTCTACGACATCGGCCACAACACCGCGAAGCTGGAAGAGCACGATGTCGATGGAGAAACCAAAGAGCTTGTCGTCTTGAGGAAGGGCAGCACGCGCGCATTCGGGCCGGGGAGGGGCGAGGTGCCGAAATCCTATCGCAAAGTGGGGCAGCCGGTGCTGATAGGCGGGACCATGGGGACGCAGTCCTACATACTCCACGGAACCGAGCAAGGCATGGCCGAGACGTGGGGCAGCTCATGCCACGGGGCCGGGCGGGCAATGTCGCGCAAGCAGGCCAAGGGCAAGTGGAGAGGCGAGAAGCTGGTCAATGAGCTGGCGGGCAGGGGGATAATCATCAGGGGCCACAGCCTGGCCGGGGTCGCGGAGGAGGCGCCCGGGGCCTACAAGGATGTCGACCGCGTCGTGGACGTGATGCACAACGCGGGCATAGCGAAGAAGGTCGCTATGGTCAAGCCGATGATATCGATTAAGGGATAATCTCGTCTTTCTAACCATTTTTCTAACCTCACTCCAAAATATACCGAGATGAGCGGAGAGTCGCTGATTTACGTTGATGGAAAGTTCTGTCCCAAAGGGGAGGCGAAGATATCGGTCTACGACCACGGCCTGCTCTACGGAGACGGTGTCTTCGAGGGCATAAGGTGCTACAATGGAAATGTCTTCAGGCTCAAGCAGCACATAGACCGCCTATACGACAGCGCCAGGGCGATAAACCTGGAGATTCCCGTCTCAAAGAAGGAGATGACAGGTATAGTCCTGGACAGCATAAGGAAGAACAACCTCGGGGACGCCTACGTCAGGCTGGTCGTCACCCGCGGAGTCGGAGATTTGGGGCTGGACCCGAGGAAGTGCCCGAAGCCGACCGTCATATGCATAGCCCAGAGCTTCGCCCCCCTGTACGGCGATTTGTATGAAAAGGGCATATGCGTGGTCACCGTCGGGACCAGGCGCACCTCCTGCGACGCCCTGGACATAAAGGCCAAGACGCTGAACTACCTGAACAACATCATGGGCAAGATACAGGCAAACCTGGCCGGCTGCGACGAGGCCCTGATGCTCAACGGACTGGGCCATGTAGCCGAGGGCACGGGGGACAACTTCTTCGTAGTCAAGGACGGCGAGCTCTGGACCCCTCCGACCGGGGCCGGGGTTCTGCTGGGGATAACCCGCGGGGCCATAATCGAGCTGGCAGAGAAGATGAAGATTCCGGTCAGAGAGAAGAACCTCACCCTGTTCGACGTCTACACCGCCGACGAGGCCTTCATGACCGGGACCGCGGCGGAGGTCATACCGGTGGTTAAGCTGGACTCGCGCAGGATAGGCGACGGGAAGCCGGGCGAGGTCACCAAAAAGCTCATGAAGGAGTTCAGGAAGATTCGGGAGAAGGATGGAACCAGAGTCTAAGGTGGACAGGGGAAGCCTCAACGAGGCGGTCCGGGAGTCGCTGGCCAGGATGCCGGACCCCCTGCACTTCGAGCTCCCCCACCCCCACAAGAAACTGCTTGAGGCACTCTACATAGCGGCAATCCTCGGGGCCGTCGTGTCGGTCCTGGCCTACGGCATGCTCACCAAGTGGCCCAGCACCGTGGTGAACGCGACCGTTATGATAGTGATGGCCCTGTCCGTGATTCTTGGGGTCATGCTGCTGGAGAAGTCTTCGATAGCTCACAAACCCTCGAAGTCCTCGTCCTGAACGTAGCCCCTGCCCAGCCTGAGACAGATCTCCGCCCTCTGAAGCTCTCTGCCCAGATAGGCCGCATGCTTGAGGTCGGACACCAGGCCCTTTTCGATTATCTCCTTGGATATGGCCTCGGCGCTCGTGCCGGATAAGACATGGTCGAATCCCTCCTTGAAATGGGCGGCGATTATCTTGTTCTTCTGAAAGTCCACGAAGATGTTGAAATGGCCCTTGGGGTCGGGTTTGAAGTCCCGGCTGCTCTCGAGTACCTGAATCACGTCGGCTCCCCCCAGCTCGAAGGACATTCCCTCGCCCTTCCCCTTGGCCAGAAGCAGGTCGAAGCCCAAGTCCTTGGGAAGGGCGCCCCTGGACTTCGCCAAGAACATCAGTTCTATAGAGCGCTTCAGTTCTCTGACCGAGTTGCGCGTTTTATGGCTGTTCTCGGTGGTGAGGATGAGCGAAACGTTAAGCTCGACCGCAATGGCCGCAAGCAGGCCGTTGACGCCGGGGGAATCGACGTCCATCATCTCGGTGACGTTTCCTGCGCCCATCATGAGCGGTGGGCCTTCTTTCCGGTCGGATGAGCCGTACTCGGCCAGCGATTTTGCGATGTTGAAGGGAGGCGAGAGGACCGGGTCCGCTATGAGATTTTTGAATCCCTTGCCTCTCGCGCGCTCTATGTTGTCGGAGAGGTCCTCTTCCTGATTTTCGGCTATGACCACGTAGGACACGTCTTTTGAAGCCTTGACATGCTCGATGTTCCTCGAACAGAGGCTGAGCACCAAGTCCGCTCCCGCCTCCAAACCCGCGTTTATCTCCTTCGGATTGAGGGAGTCTATGCTGACCGGAACGGCCAGCTCTTTCTTGAGCAGAGCCACCGCCTCGCCCAGCCTGTCGGAGTTGTCCTCCGCGGCAATCGCGCCGGCGTCGATGATGTCCGCGCCCGAGTCAAGGTAATGCTGCGCGCGCTCTATGAGCCGCTTGTCGGATAGGAGCGGCGCGTCCACTATCTCCGCTATTATGCGCGGGGGCAGGCCCGATCCGATTTTGAGTCCGCCGATTTCAGGACCCTTATGCGATTTTTCAGCCTCTTCGAGCAGCCTTTTGTAATCCCTCTTCCCTGACTTCTCCATCAAAGCGTCCGCCGATTCCGTCTTGGAAAGTTGCAGGCTCTGTTTCAAAACTTCAACGAGGTCGCAGGGATGCTTGGTTCCCTTGAAGCACGGTGTCCCCACCTCCCGCTCCACTTCCGACACGTCGAAGCGGGTGAGTCCGGGGAAGATTATCCTATCGTAGCTCTTTTCCAGGTCCCGTAGCCTGGAGGCGGCCAGCTTCGGGCCGATGAACTGGGCCACGCTGACCGGGAGGGCGAGCACGTCGGCGGCCAGCTCCCGCGCGTATTCCCTGACCCGCTTTTCCGCTAATTTTCCCGTCACAAGAAGCATCTCTTCAGGAGTCCCTTCCATTCCCTCGCTCCCCACGGTTCTTTCTCTCCTCAAAGAAGAAAAGCCTGTTTTTTAGCGTTGTCGGATGAAATAAAGCCATGCCGCGAAGGAAGCCGGAGCCTGGAAGCGGTGAAGAGAAAAGGATACACGAACTGCTTAGGAAGACCTTCAGAACCTCCCCATAGAGAAAAAGTTCTCTTCTCTATGAATCCGATTATGAAGAAGTGCGCAGTGTTGT
>CAZTIX010000043.1:0-6550 GCA_964613935.1 uncultured archaeon | reverse complement strand
GCTTAAGGCCCATGAGCTTGCAGACTGCGGCGGAGGTTTTGGACAGGGCCTCCGAATCGTCCGAGTATCCACCCTTGGCCAGCGCGGTCGAGGCCCTGTTGAGGAGCCCCTGGGCCGAGAAGCCCGCCGCATGGAAGTCGGAGCCCTGGACCTTGGCTATGAAGTCTTTCATGGCCGGAGTCCGCTTCTCCGGGTCGTCGGGAATCTCCGCCGTCTTGACGGCGTGGTGGTCGGCCGCGCCGCTAGGCGTCGGTGTTTGGGGCCGATTCGCGCTTTGTGAAGAGGGGGTCTGGCCGCCGGTTTCCGTCCGGGCCTGGACGTTGACCACCCGGGTCTCCCCGGTGCTGCTCACCAGCTCATGATTGTTGACCCGCTCCTGCAACTCGTCGAGTTGCTGCCGGGGAATCTCCTGGTTTCCGTCCTTGCCCCTCCTCAATTCGAATTCGAGAGGCACCTTCCCGTCGCTGGTCAGCATTCCGAGAGCGTTGGTCTTTATGACCTCACGATGCTGCCCGGGGTCGCAGGCCAGGGCGTTCCGCAGGTAAGCGGTCTCGAGCGCCTGGGGGGTGCTGGCGAATCTCATGGACAGGCTCTCCATGCCGGCGGGTATGAAGGCCTCGTCCGTCTCGACCACCTCCCCGGAGATTGTCGCGCTGCCGGCCTTGCCCCTGAACGAGTTACAGAGATGGGTCAGCCCGCTCCAGCTGACATAGCCCTCCCTCATCTTTCCCTCCTCGAAAAGGTCGTCGAACAGCTCCCCTATGAGCTTGCCCAGGAACGGGACGTCGAACTCCATCTCGACCACCCCCGCCTCGGTGGTCGTAATCTCTATCGACTCCGCCGACGGATGCTTCTTCTCGAACCGGAGCGGGACCGCGCTCTCCTCGTCCGGGGCCTCCTCACCCATGACCACGGTCAGGTCGTCGGGGCGGCAGGTCTGCGGTCCTCCGTCCGCGGCGCTGGAGATGCTGCTGCCGGCGCAGGCGAACGCGGTTATGTCCTGAGGGGTGAAGGGCTCCCCCCCTCCGTCGGATATCGTTATGCTGCCCTCTTTGAGCTCCACACCTTTCGTGCCCTCCACTTGCAGGGTGCTCGACACCAGCGCGACCGCCCCCATCCAGGGCCCCGTCAGCTCGGCCCTCACCTGCTCGTCGTCGCTCAGCCTCCAGCCGTTGGCCGCCTGCCACACCCCGTCCGTGCTGTCCAGCCGCTCTCTGGAGGCCAGTATGGCCTCGGCCGCCTTGTCGTGCATGAGCGCGACCCGGCTCTGCAGGATGTGGTCGCGCGCCCGCAGGCTTATCTCCTGACTGGCTCCCTCCTCGGAGTCCTCGCAGGCTATCCTCTGGCCCAGGGAGAGGCTGCTGAGCTCGAGGGCCCCGCTCTCCGTCTCCCTCAAGCTCACCATCGCGGATGCCCCGCCAATCTCCCGGGGAGCGCAGCTGATGCTCGGCATCCTGCTGTAGGCGTCGGCGTATATGGCCCCCGCGTCTCCGGAGACTATGGAGCCGGCGCTCTCGGACAGGTAGCTTTCCAGCTTCGCTCCGAGATTCTGCTTGAAGGAGGCTTCCGGATTGATGGTGTGGACGCCCCTTGCCAGAAAGCCGGCTATGACCAGCTCGAACTCGTTCTGGAGGAAGTTGTTGTAGAAATCCGCCTGCATGGTCTGGCTCATGAAGGAAAGGCGCGTCTCGCTTGTCTGGGAGCGCGAGGCCTTGACCAGCTGGTCGTTCTCGCTCTGGATGTGGTAGCTGACGGCGCTCGTTATGAGGAGGAAGACTACCCCCAGCACGATCAGCACGAGGGAACTGAACCCCCGCTTGCCTTTCAAAAGCGCAGCCTTTTGCATAGTCTCTCCTGCAGTTTGCTCTCCCGGCCGGCGAACGCGCGGTACCAGGCCAGATAGTATAATACCAATACCACGAATAAGAAAAGCCTGAAGATGACTGTATGGTAAAGGTCCCCGGCTTCCATGCCCGAGTCACGGGTTATCACAAGGGTTATCGCAATCCTGACCGGATTCATGGCCAGGAGTAGGCCCGCTCCCAGAGCTATGCCCAGCAGCCTCCATATCAAGAGCACGTCGAACGAGGCGATTAGAAGGGATGCCATCAGGGCGATTTCGATATCGCCGGAGCAGAGCTGCGACACGGAGAAGAGAACCTCTTCGCCCCCCACTTCCATGCCTAGGATGTTGCCGGCGACGGAGGACTCTATGCCGAAGGCCGAGGACAGGAGGCCCTGCACGGCCTGGGCGTGGACCTCTCCCATGAAGGTCCAGAAGCCGGAGAGGGCGGGCACGGCCGCATAGAGGGAGAAGGCGAAACAGACGGCGAAGACCGCCGCGAAGCGTAGGGCGTTTCCAAGGCTGCGCCTGTCTTTCACGTCCCTCTTCAAATCGCTCCAAAAATCCCGGACGGGCTCCATTCTGACCTATTTTTAAGGCGTCATGAATTAAATAACCACCCGATAACGCAACCGGACGTCGGAGACCCGGCCCAGAGGCGCATGCCGGAGACCGAGAACCGAAAACCGGAGACCGAAATGGCCGAAACCCTTGACATGCTGAAGACCTGCGGCGCGATGGTTAAACACCACGAAGGCAAGAAGGAGATGGTGGTCAACTGCCGCAACTGCATCTACGGGGCCTCGGTGGCCGACTATCCCCAGTGCATGGCCCGCACTCTGGACAAGCTCGTTGAGCACCCAGACGTGGACAGCATAAACCTGGAGGAGTTCTACGAGCGCATATACGACGAGAAGCAGACCCAGATGCTGAAAGAGGTGGCCCAGGTCCTCTCCCGCCTCCGGTCGGAGAAGATTTGGAGCCCCAGCCACCTGGGCGGGGAGGGCTGCGACAAGCACATCGCAGAGCGGAGCGACTACGTGACCAACCTGGTTCACAACCTCCTGCGCACCGACCCGGTGTCGGGCTATTTCAACCTCCGCCAGGAGATAGAGAAGGAAAGGGCGAAGTACCAGCAGGGCGGGGCCGAATACCAGAAGTGCTCCCAGCCCTACCTCAAGACTCTCATGGAGATAAAGTCCCTTCTGGAGAAGACCGACCTCATAAAGAAGGCCAACCTCATAATCTCGAAGCTCCACAAGGTCCCCAAGGGCAGGGCAATCTACAAGACGATATTCGAGAGCGCCATCAAGCCCACCTTCATACGGACACGGCTCGAGACCGGCGCGCCCAAGGGAGTCGAGCTGATAGACTCCTACATGGTGGGCGACTCCGAGGTGGAGGTGTACAAGCACCCGGAGAAGATAGCCTATCTCTATTATCTCTATCCCCCCGAGTACTCCCTCCCCCCCGACCAGTACTTCCTCCTGAACAAGACCAAGGAGATAGTCTCCAAGCAGAAGATAGAGGGCGTGGAGTTCGAGGACCCGAGCGAGACCCGCAGGTACTTCGAGAGGATTTACGAGGGGACCCTGTCGGACATAGCGGAGCAGAACGACATAAAGCTCGAGTACAAGGACATAAAGAAGCTGGCCAAGATAGTGGCCAGATACACCGTCGGCTTCGGTCTCCTGGAGATAGTTCTTTCCGACGAGAGAATAACGGACGTGTACATCGACGCGCCGATAGGCCGGTATCCCGCATACCTTGTCCACTCGGATTACGGCCAGTGCGAGACCAACATAATCTACACGATAGACGAGGCCCGCAGCATAATATCCAAGTTCCGGGCAATCTCGGGCAGGCCGTTCGACGAGTCCCATCCGGTCCTGGACATGGACCTGGACGTGCTGTCGTCCAGAATCTGCGTAATCGGAAAACCCCTCAGCCCGAAGGGGATATCCCTGACCTTCAGGCGCCACAAGGAGACTCCGTGGACCATCCCCCAGTTCATAGACGTCAATATGATAAACCCGCTGGGCGCAGGCCTGATCTCCTTCCTGGTCGACGCCCAGGCATCGACCATCGTAACCGGCTCCAGGGGTTCGGGCAAGACTTCCTTCATGAACGCTCTCATCCTGGAGATACCCCAGAATCTCAGGATACTCACCCAGGAGGACACCCTGGAGCTGCCGGTGTCCTACATGAAGAAACTGGGCCTGAACATACAGAGGCTTAAGACGCGCTCCGTAATCCAGACCTCCCAGACGGAGAGCGAGGTGGCTCCGGAGGAGGCCCTGAGAACGGCCCTGAGGCTGGGCGACTCGGTCCTCATAGTCGGCGAGGTCCGGTCCAAGGAGGCCAAGGTACTCTACGAGGCCATGCGAGTGGGCGCGGTGGGCAACGTGGTCATGGGGACCATCCACGGCGAGAGCGCCTACTCGGTGTGGGACAGGATTGTCAACGACTTGGAGGTGCCCACCACGTCCTTCAAGGCCACCGACGTGGTCATAGTCTGCGCCCCCATACGGTTCAAGGGCTCCCTGACCAAGCACCGCCGAATCATACAAGTTACCGAGGTCAAGAAGCACTGGGAGCACGACCCCTATCTGGAAAACGGCTTCGAGGATATACTCACCTACACGGCCAAGAACGACGGCTGGGACCTCAACAAGCTCTACACCGACGAGAAGATATACGAGAGCACCAAGGAGAGCGAGATACTGGCCAAGATAATGAGGATGCGCGGCATAAGCTTCACCGACATATGGAACGAGATAAACCTCCGCGCCAAGACCAAGAACTACCTCGTCGAGGCCAAGAGGAAACACGAGCTCCCCGCGATACTGGAGAGCCGATACACGGTGCCCATACACAACAAGATGCAGCTAATCGGAGAGGGGTACAAATCGCAGGGGAAGAAGGTGGACTACGACTCCATTTACGACGAGTGGCGGAAGTGGGTGGACGAGCGATACGTCAAGCCCCTGGTCGCCCGCAAGAAGAAGCTTGAAGAGCTGAAGGCGAAGAAGAAGGCCCAGTCCAAGGTCCGGCGCAGGGCCGTGAAAGTCTCCAAAAAGAAGAAGTCCTGACAATCTGCCCCTCTCAAACGACATCTTTTATATTTTTAACTACAAATTCCACCCAGTCCGAAAAATGAGAGTGCTTCTGGTCGGCAACGGCGCGAGGGAACATGCCATAGCCGAGGCCATATGCAAGGGCAAGGCGGACCTCTACGCCTACATGTCGCGCAGGAACCCGGGCATAGCCCGCCTTTGCGAGCAGTTCGAAATCGGCGACATCTGCGACCCCGCCGCGGTCGCCTCGTGGGCGAAATCCAAGAAGATAAAGCTTGCCATGGTGGGCCCGGAGGCGCCCCTGGAAGCGGGCGTGGTGGACGCCCTGGAAGCCGAGGGCATCGAAGTGGCGAGTCCGGACAAGAGCGCCGCCAAGCTGGAGACGGACAAGGCATTCACCCGGCATCTGATGAAGAAGCACGGGGTCCCCGGACTCCCGGTTTTCAAGATACTGGTCACGCCGGAAGAAATCGACGAGTTCGTGGACGGCGTGAGCATGGACATGGTGGTCAAGCCGGCCGGACTGACCGGCGGCAAGGGAGTCAAGATAATGGGGGAGCACCTCCAAAACAAAGAAGAGGTCAAGAAATACGCCAAGAAGATACTCGAAGGAAACGTCGGCACAATAGACATGGTTGTCATAGAGGAGAAGCTCATCGGAGAGGAGTTCACACTCCAGGCCTTCGTCTCGCCCGACGAGATACTGGGCATGCCGATGGTCCAGGACCACAAGCGCGCCTATGAGGGCGACAAGGGCCCGAACACCGGCGGCATGGGCTCTTACACCGGCAAGGGGTACGTACTGCCCTTCCTGAAGGAGGAGCATTACCGATTCGGCCTGGACGTAATCAAGAAAGCGGTCAAGGCCCTAAAGAAGGAGACCGGCACCACTTACAAGGGCGTCATCTACGGACAGTTCATAGTCACCGCCAACGGCCCCAAGCTAATCGAGTTCAACGCCCGATTCGGCGATCCCGAGGCGATGAACGTCCTTTCCATCTTCGAGGGGGATTTCGTGGAGATCATGAAGGCAATGGTGCGGGGAGGGCTGGAGAACGCCAAGGCCAAGTTCTCCGAGAACGCCACGGTCTGCAAGTACCTGGTTCCGGCCGGCTATCCCGCCGACCCGGAGAAGGGAGCGGAGATAAAGGTTGACGAGGAAGCCATAAATGAGACGGGGCGATGCTGCATTACGCCTCCGTGGACGAGAAGGACGGCAATGTGTTCACCTCCGGCTCGCGCGCGATTTCGGTCACGGGCGTCGCCGACAGCATAGAGAAGGCCGAGAAGACGGCCGAGAGGGCCACCTCCCGCGTCAAGGGCCCGCTGGAACACCGGAAAGACATAGGGACGGAGGAGCTTATCCAGAAGAGATTCGCCCACATCAGGAAGCTATTGGGCTGAGGTTCCCGAATCTGGCCCTGGTTAAGGTTTTTTAACCCCGCGCCATTTAATAAGAGATTGCTTGTGGCCCCAGACGGACCGACCGGCGGAGAGGGAGGGCTCCTTGCCTCTTACAAGACCGCTTTCAACGGCATAGAGGCGCGGGAGAAGGCCCTGGTGCTCTCCAGGAAATTCCCGCCCCTGAAGAAGTCCGTGAGGTACGACAAGATATCCTCTGTCAACCACA
>CAZTIX010000042.1:0-6567 GCA_964613935.1 uncultured archaeon | reverse complement strand
ATAGCGGTCGCTTCGACCAAGGTATACCTGGGGCAGCTGACTTCGCTGGCTCTCCTGGTTCTGGAGATTCTGGGGGAAAGGGGCGCTATCTCCCCCAGCGACATCGAAAAAAAGGTCGGGGAACTGGAGAACATCCCAACGAAGATAGATGTGATACTCGACAACCGGGAGAGGATTCGGCAGCTTGCCAAACTCCTCGCGAAGACCGAGGATTACTTCTACATCGCGCGCAGGCTCAACTACCCCACCGCCATGGAGGGGGCCCTCAAGCTGAAGGAGATATCCTACCTGCACGCCGAGGCCTACCCCGGCGGAGAGCTCAAGCACGGCCCCCTGGCCCTGATGGAGGAGAAGGTCTGCGTGGTGGCCATAAACCCGGACGGGGGACTCAAAAGGAAGATGGGCTCCAACATCCAGGAGGTCCGCTCCAGGAAGGCCCGGGTTATCGAGCTGACCGAGGGGAACGATTTTGACGTGGAGAACGGCGGCGACATAACGCTGACACTTCCGCGGACCGACCCCCTCTTCACCCCCCTGACTATGGTGGTTCCGCTGCACCTTCTTGCCTACTACGTCGCTCTTTCCAAGGGACTCGACATAGACAAGCCCCGCAACCTGGCCAAGAGCGTCACCGTGGAATGATGGACAAATCCAAGATAAAAGAGTTCCTGCCGGACAGCGAGCTAAGCGAAATCCGGCCCTGCACCACTCCCGGAAAGGTGCAGTTCCACCTGACGGTCGGGGGGAGCGAAGACCCCACCGCCAAGAGGCTCGACGTCCGGAAGCTTGCGGGCTTGCTGGAAGATGCGGGGGGCTTCACAGACATCAAGCATTCCGAAGACCTCGGAGTGGCGAGAGCCAGGTCGGGCGGCGCAGAAATCTCAGTTCTGGCCAGCGGGAGAGCAGTCGTCCGGAAAGCCGAAGACGAGGAAGAAGCCGGGAGGATGCTTGAAAAGCTGGCCCCTCTCCTCAAGGATTCGCTTTTTTAACCAAAGACTCAAAAGACTGACATGACTTTGGGGGACGATGTCACGGCCCTGAAGAGGAAAAAAAACGCGGTCATACTGGCCCACAACTACCAGGTCCCCGGAATACAGGACGTTGCCGACTTCGTGGGCGACTCCCTGGGGCTTTCGAGGAGGGCGGTGCAGACCGATGCCGAGGCCATCCTGTTCTGCGGCGTGGATTTCATGGCCGAGACCGCCAAGATACTCAATCCGGAAAAGCGTGTCATCATCCCGGATTCAAGCGCCTGCTGCCCCATGGCGGAAATGCTGAAGCTGGACTATCTGAAAGAGCTGAAGGAGCGCTATCCCGATGCGAAGGTCGTCCTCTACGTCAACACCCTGGCAAGGGAGAAGGCCGAGTGCGACTGCGTCTGCACCTCCGCGAACGCCGACAAAATCGTCGCGGCAATGGAGTCCGAAGAAGTGATATTCGGCCCTGATCAGAATCTCGCCCACTATGTCAGGGAACGCACCGACAAGAAGATAATCGTCGCTCCCCCCAAGGGAATGTGCGTGACGCACCACGGCATGACGATGGCCGACCTGATGGATGCGAAATCCGCCCATCCGGACGCCAGGGTGGTGGTGCACCCCGAGTGCATACCCGAGATTCAGGAGGCGGCAGACGAAATAGCCTCCACCTCCGGCATCCTGCGCTACTGCAGGGAGACCGACGCCAAGGATTTCATCATAGGGACGGAGAACGGCATGCTGTATCGGCTCGGAAAGGAGCTGCCCGGCAAGAGGTTCCACCCGCTGTCGGAGAACGCCATCTGCCAGAACATGAAGAAGAACACCCTGGAGAAGGTCCGCGCGGCACTCCTGAACGAGGGGCCTGGGATAGAGGTTGCGGAAGACGTGCGGGTCAAGGCGGAGAAGGCCATCCGGAGGATGCTGGATTTGTCGGACTAGCTGTGTCTAGTCGGGCTAGCCGACCCTCTCTCCGCACTTCTCAATCGCCATGTTATGGGCCTGGATGTAATTCTCCACGAAATTCCCCCAGTCGGCCATCTCGGATATGGCCTTGGCCTTCAGCTTCTTATTGACCCTCTTTTTGCGTACGAGTTTTGAGAACCAGTGCAGCTCCCTCTCCAGCTCGTCCACCACCTGGTCGTCCGTCCTGCCGTCGCGCCGCAGGACCAGTATTCCAGGCTTCCTTCTTTGGTCGGTGTTCTTCTTCACGAACTTTCCGAACCCCGCCAAGTCGGTGGTTATCGAGAGCACGGAATATGCCGCCGCCTCGAGAGGGGTGTAGCCCCAGGGCTCGTAGTACGACGGGAAGACCCCGAGGTGCATCCCTGCGATGACGTCGTAGTAGTCCATGGACAGGAGGCCGTCCCCCACCGAGATGCGGGTCGGATAGACTATGACCTTGACGCGGTCCTCCTCCTTGTTCATCAGCTCCTCGCTCTTGAGGCTGTTGAATATGACATCGTTCCTCCCCACCCTCAGGGCGCAAAGGGGCGGCCGGCGGTGCTCCGGCCTCTTGAACCTCCCCATCAGCTTTTTGGTCTCCAGCATGAACTCCGAGTCGAAGAGCTCCTTCTTGTCCAGCTCGTCTCCGTGGACCAGCATGCTCGTGGCCCTCTCCTCCAGCTCCGGGAACTTCTCCTGCACGTACTCCTCTATCTGCTCGTACCTGGACAGGTTCTCCAGCACGTCGTAGTTTTGCTTCCTTCGGCCCCTGTCGAATATGAAGAAGAACACGAAGAGGCTCTTGCCGTAGTTCTCCTCCTTGAGCTTTTTGTTGAGCCGGCCGAGGGCCCTTATGAAGACGTCGAACCCCTTGGTGTGGAATTCGTACCTGCCGGAGGTGAAGAGAAGCAGCGAGTTCTCCACGTCCACCGGGTAGTAGGGCAGGAAGTACGCCTCCAGGAACTTCCATATTTTCTCCTTGGATTTGCGGTGCAGGTAGGCCCGCTCCTCGATGGTGGGATATTTGTCCGTCTTTATGCCGTTCGTGGTTATCACGTCCGGCTTCCTGTGCAGTATGTATCTGCACTCCCTGCCCGTTATGTCGCTGACCGCCGTGAAGACGTCCACTGCGCCCGCGCAGGCCTTCTCCAATTGGTGCTCCGCGATGACCCCCCCTCCGTAGGCGTATTCCCTCCTCTCGCCCACGTGCTGGCCCCTCTTCAGCCGGTTCCTTATCTCGGACACGATGTCCTCGTTGCTTATGGCGATGTCCCTCCCCAGGCGGGTCGAGTGGGCGGTGGCGACCAGCCCGACGTCCAGGTTCTTCTTCCTCGCGTCCATGAGGAAGACGCCCGGGGAGCCGGATATGTGCTCGTGCACCGCCCCCCTCTTCCCCTTGAAGGGCGGAACCTCCAGGAGCATCTGGACCATCCGGCTTATGGAGTCCGACATCACTATGCGCTTGTTGTACTCCTTGCCGCATTTCTTGCAGTCTATTTTGTGCTCCCCGGCAATCCGCTTCTTGACCGACTTGAGCTGCTTCATGCGAGACCCGAACTCCACTAATATCGTTTTGGGCCTGCCCGCTATCAGCCACGTGCCGAAATGGCATTCTATGCCCTCTTTCTTGAGCTCGTCGAAGACCCTCTTGATTCCGACGGGCGGCTTTCCCTCCTCGAACTCCACCTTGGCGTATTTGGGGCAGTAGGGGCCCACCAAGAAATAATCGCCGCCGTAATAGCGCTTCATCTCCGGCGCCTTGCTGGTGAGGACGGTGTATACGCCGCCCACAGGATTGACTACCTCGTGGGCCATCTCAATCAGAAAATCGGCCTTGGGTTTTATCATCGTATATTATAGGCGACCGAGTTAAAAATTCCCGCAACCCCTGCGTTTGACCTTTTTAACCGCCCCCTCTAATATATTCGATGGGCCAAATTCGCAAGGATTTCCTGCTGGAGAGGTACTCCGTAATCTCGGAATCAAGGAGCGGCCGCCCCACCCATTTCCACCCTCGCCACGAGGAGAAGAAGACCGAATGCTTCTTCTGCCCGGGCAACGAGCGCCTCACGCCCCCCACCATAGACCGCCACCCGAAGAGGGGCGACTGGGACATCCGCGTGTTCAGGAACAAGTTCCCCGTCTTCAGGCCCCCACAAGGAGACCACGAGATAGTGGTCGAGACTCCCCGCCACGGGAATGGCATCGAAGACCTGAAGCTCGAGCACCTGGCGGAGGTCTTCCACATGCTGGAGAAGAGGCGGAAGGCCCTGGAGAAGAAGCACAGGTACGCCTCGATATTCAAGAACCAGGGCCGGGAAGCGGGCGCCTCCCTCCCCCACAGCCACACCCAGATACTGGCCGGGCCGCTGGTCCCGACCACCGTGGCGCAGGAAGATGAAGCGGCCAGGAGATACTATGAAAAGTGGCACAGGTGCCCCTGGTGCGACTACGTCAGGAAGCTTGGGGAGGACAGGATAGCATTCGAGACAGGGAGCGCGGTTGCCGTAACGCCCGACGCCCCCCGCTTCCCCTACGAGGTCTGGATAATGCCCAAGGAGCATCGCGGGAACCTCTCCGACATGCCCCACACCGAGATGCTGGAGTTCTGCCTGGTCCTCAAGGACTCTCTGGCGAAACTGGCCGGCGAGATGGGGAAGCCAGTCTACAACTTTGCCCTCCACCACGCGATGAGGGGCAACGCCAAGCGCTATCACGCCCACCTGGAGCTTCTCCCCCGCCTCGCCACCCACGCCGGCTACGAGCTGGGCGAGGGCGTCTACATATCGGAGCTCTCACCGGAGTCGGCGGCTCGATTCTACCGGTCTTAGCATTTATTGGCTTTTATTGGAAATCATTTGCGGGAAAAAGCAAGTCAGCGGATGAATAAAATGAGGAGAAGGAGCTCAAGGAGGAAAGCGGGAAGCCGGCGGCCGGGCAGACGCCCGGGAGCAAAGTTTAGAGGGCAGATTAGAGAGCTTCCCCAGCCGGCCCGCCGATTGATTGAACGTCTGAACATTCCGCCCCACCTTCTTCAAAGGCTGGGTCACCCCCATGCCACAGAGGCGGTTTTGCACATAGCCGACCAGGCCGGACTTGACGAAAGAGAGCGATTTATCGTCAAGGAGAGAATAAGAGGGGGACTCCAGAGGGAAATCGCGCAAAGCCTTCAGGGAGGAGAAGTAAGTGCCAGCCGGGTGGGCGCCCTTCAGAAGCGCGCTCTACAAAAGATGCGGAACGCGTTTTTGGATAAGCTGGACCCGGAAGGTCAAAAAATGTACAAGGCGCATTTGCTAGCCAGAAATAACCTGCCCCTCCGCAGATGAGCAGGCGGCGAAGGGCGCAGCCGCGTCATCGGGCGCCATTTATTAGCCTGTCCTGATTAAATTCTACGATGGCAAGAATCGCCAAGCGCGACGACCTGATAGCGGCACCCCTCGTGGGGGGAGTGGTCGGAGTCTTCACGTTCTTCGTGCTCTATTCCCTGGCGGGGCTGAGGGGCATGGGCGGCGACATCGCCGGAATCGACCCGGGCCTGTTCATAAGCCTGGCCATGGCGGTCGTGGTCGGAGCGGTCGTCTTCGGCGAGCTGCTGGCCCGGGAGCTCGTGGGAAGCGGCAATTAGCAGCTGGTTTTTGTTCTTTTCTCTTCATATAACCGAAGACAAAATAATCGCGATTATGCCCAAGCGAAAGCCAAAAAGAAGGGAAAACAACCTGCCCGAAAACATACATCCCAACGCCATCCATAGGCTGAGGTGGAAGGTTGAAAGAAGCAGAAGGCCCACGAAGCGCAGAGGAGTATCCGTCGTCGCGACCACGCACGCCGGGGCAGAAGAAAAGCCCTCGAACGCCAGAAGGGCCGAGCTGGCGATGGACTCGAACGGCAACGTGTACTTCCTGAGGGATAAAAAGAGGGGCGGCAAATTTGAGCTCCTCTTTGGAAGCAAAGACGCGGATTGGATGACCCGCCACGTTCCCGAGCCCGGGGGATACGAGCGCTGAACATCTGCCTTTTTAAGCGGTCAGCCTCTAACCTTAGGCTTCCAAGCGGTGGTGAGAATGGCCAAGATATTCTACGAGAAGGACGCGGATTTGGATGTTCTGAAGGACAAGACGATTGCCATAATAGGCTACGGAAACCAGGGCCACGCCCAGGCCCTCAACCTCAGGGACAGCGGTGCGAACGTCATAATCGGGCTGGTGAAAGACCCTTCCTGGAGCAAGGCCGAGGAAGCCGGCTTCGAGGTGATGCCCATCGCGGAGGCCGCCAAGAAGGGCGACATAATCCACATGCTCATACCCGACGAAGTCCAGGCCGGCGTCTACAAGGAGCACATCGAGCCGAACCTGGAGGAGGGCAACGCCCTCTCGTTCAGCCACGGCTTCAACATAAGGTTCAAGCAGATAGTCCCGCCCGAGAACGTGGACGTGTTCATGATAGCCCCCAAGGGCCCCGGGCACCGGGTCAGGGAGGTCTATGAGGAGGGCTTCGGAGTCCCGGCGCTCGTCGCCGTCGAGCAGGACCACACCGGGAAGGCCAAGGATATCGCTCTCGCATTCGCCAAGGGGATTGGCTCCACGCGCGCGGGCGTCATCGAAACAACCTTCGACGAGGAGACCGAGACGGACCTCTTCGGCGAGCA
>CAZTIX010000041.1:0-6619 GCA_964613935.1 uncultured archaeon | reverse complement strand
CAAATCCCGATGCATGCCCTGACGGGTGCCGGGGCTGTGAGCCGGTGTGCCCGCAGAGTGCGATAACGCACCAGGGCGAGAGCGATTCATGCTCCTGCTGCAACGGGTAGCATAATAATCATAAACGATGAAAGAAAAACGAAAAAATGCTGTGAGCGAAACCGAAAGGGCGCAGGCAAATCCCCCTTCCATGAAAAGGATAATCATAGCGTTGGCGGTGCTGACCGTATTCCTTGTCCTTTACCTGCCCATAGTTTTTCCTTCACCCACAACTGATCCCACCCCTTCACCCACAACTGACCCCACTCCTTCCAATATAACCTTAGATTACAGCAATGCCACGGATTCCGGCGAGGGTCCGACGCTTTATCTCTTCTGGGGCGATGGTTGTCCCCACTGCCACGACGAGCGGGAGTTCCTTGAAGGGCTCAAGAGCAAATACCCCTCGCTTCGCATAGAGGCATATGAGACCTGGAACAACGCATCTAATTCGGAGCTGTTCTCGGATATGGCCGAAACATACGGTTTCCAGGCGAGGGGCGTTCCAACAACCTTCATCGGCGAGGACTACTGGGTCGGCTTTTCAGAAGGCATAGGCGCTGAGCTGGAATTAAAAGTTAGGCAATGCGCCGAGAATGGGATTTGCGAGGATGCGTTGTTCCCCGGCGAGGATACTGTCCCAGAGCAAACGGGGGATTCGGGTATGCCCGGGCTTTGCATACATGCCTTTTTGAAAGAAGACTGTTCGCAGTGCAGCCGCATAACCCCGTTCCTCGAATCAGTCTCCGATCAAAATGATGTCAGTCTGACTGTGCACGACGTCAACCAGCCGGACGAAGAAGACCTATTCAATAGATTCAAGGACACATATGGTGTTGATTCTACCGGATATCCCGTAGTCTTCGTCGGCAACGAGGTCCTTCCCGGCGAGACCGCAATACGGGAGAACCTGGAAAACAGCATATCCTCATGCCTGCAAAAAGAGATGTGTATCTGTCCCGCAGAAAGGATCCGGGCATCCTTCCCCTCAGTACCCGGGCAAGGCGACATAACTCCCGAGGACTCGATAGTCCTTGAGCTCCCGATATTCGGAAGGGTGGATGTGTCTTCCATGTCGATATATGCATCCACGGCCCTGATCTCTTTTGTGGATGGCTTCAACCCCTGCTCGCTATGGCTGATATTCTTCCTCATGGGCATAGTCATCTATACCGGCTCAAGGAAGAAGATGTTCTTAATTGGTATGACCTTCCTTTTGGTAACCGGGACGGCATACGGTGTCTTCCTGGTCGGCGCCTTAAATGTATTCTCTTATGTCGGGCAGTTATTTTGGATACAGCTTATCGTAGGGATGATAGCCATAGCCTTCGCCGTAATCAACATAAAAGACTATTTCTGGTACAAGAAGGGAGTATCCCTTACGATATCGGATGAGAAGAAGCCCGGCTTGATTAAGAGGATGCGAACCATAATGCACCCCGGAAAAGGCCTGCTTGGGATGATGGCTGCCACCGCGCTGCTTGCGCTGGGCGTCGTGCTTGTCGAGCTGCCCTGCACGGCAGGATTCCCGATGATATGGGCGAATCTTGTGGCGCAGAGCGGTATTGAGGGCGGCGAATACGGCGTACTAACCCTGCTATACATGTTCATCTACCTCTCAATAGAGATAATGATATTCCTGACCATCATATTCACGATGAAGGTCTCCAAGTTCCAGGAGAAGCAGGGCAGGATGCTCAAGCTGCTGGGAGGCATCATAATGATGATGCTGGGCCTTTTTATGATATTTGCCCCAACGCTCATGGAAAGCCTTCAGGGCTCGCTTTTCCTGTTCGTCCTCAGCGCATGGCTCTTCTGCCTCATCCTGTTCCTGCACAGGGTCGTTTTGCCGAAATGCGGGATTAAGATAGGGACAGGAAAGCTTGCCAACAATGAAGCCTCGGACAAAACGGCAAAAGCCGGAGGAAACAAAGACGAGACCACAGAATCTTAAGGCGTAAAAAGCCAGGCGGCGGAAATAGTCGACTACGGCGGCTTTTTGGAGCTTGTGGAGAAGAACAAGGTGATATCATGAATGGCCTTGCAAGATAGTTTTATGAAACATTTTTACCGTAATGATGAAGTACCAAGATAACATCATTACGGGTCAGGCAATGTTGTTTTCTCAAGGCTGCAACATTGCCTTTTTATATCGTCATATCTAAATATAACGATTTGTTTGGAAAATGAAAAGCAGTGTGAAGCTGTTCAAGGCGCTGGGCGATGAGATAAGATTTAGCATAGTCCTCTTCCTCGGGGACGGAGAAAAATGCGCCTGTGAGATACCAAAGGCGGTGGGCAGGGCGCAGTCCACGGTCTCGCAGCACCTGAGGATACTGAGGGAGGCGGGCATGCTGAAGACCAGGCGCGACGGCAAGAAGGTGCTATACAGGGTCTGCTGCCCCGAAGTGCTGAAACTGCTCAAGGACTCGGAGAGGATCGGGCGCAAATGCATAGATAAATGACCACAAGTTAGGTGGCATAGCAAGATCCAACCAATGCTACCTTTGTGGGCAATAAGTTAACTGAAATGGAGACTGGCAAGAGAAAACAGGTAGGCAATGCAGCCACCACACAGGCAAATCCCCCTTCCATGAAAAGGATAACCATAGCGTTGGCGGCGTTGACGGTATTCCTGCTTCTTTACCTGCCTCTGGCTTTCCCTTCGCCCACAACTGCCGACCGCGCCCCCCCTGATATAACCGCCGATTACACCAATGCCACGGCTTTTGAGGAGGGGGCCCCTACATTGTATTTCTTCTGGGGCGACGGATGCTCCCACTGCTATGAAGAACAAGTATTCTTGGAAGGGCTTAAAACCAAATATCCTTCGCTTCGAGTCGAGGCTTATGAGACTTGGAAAAACGCCTCCAATGCCGAACTGTTCTCAGAGATGGCAGAGGCCTACGGCTTCAAGGCGAGGGGAGTTCCGGTCACGTTCATAGGCAAAGACTACTGGGTCGGCTTTTCAGAGGGCATAGGCTCGGCGATAGAATTAAAGATCAGGCAATGCGCCGAGATTGGGATTTGCGAGGACGCATTGTTTCCCGGCGAGGATAGCGCCCCTTCAGGGCAAACGGGGGATTCGGGCGTCCCGGGGCTTTGCATACATGCGTTCATGCGGGGGGACTGTTCGCAGTGCAGCAGCATAATTCCTTTCCTCCAATCGATTTCCGACCAAAATAACGTCAGTCTGACTGTGCACGATGTCGGCCTGCCGGAGGAAGAGACCCTATTCAATAGATTCAAGGACGTATATGGCATTGATTATACCGGATATCCCGTAGTGTTCATCGGCGACTCGGTACTTTCCGGCGAGACCGCAATACGGGAGAACCTGGAAAGCGGCATATCGGCATGCCTGCGGCAGGAAGAGTGCATATGCCCCGCAGAAAGGATCAGGGCCTCCTTCCCCTCGGTGCCCGGTCAGGGCGACATAACCCCCGAGGACTCGATAGTCCTTGACCTCCCGTTCTTCGGGCGCATGGACATGTCTTCCATGTCGATATACGCGTCAACGGCCCTAATCGGCTTTGTGGACGGGTTCAACCCCTGCTCGCTATGGCTGATATTCTTCCTTATGGGTATAGTCATCCACACTGCCTCAAGGAAGAAGATATTCCTGGTCGGCATGACCTTCCTATTGGTAACCGCCACGGCGTACGGGGCTTTTCTGGTCGGCGTCCTGAACGTGTTCTCTTATGTCGCCCACTTGTTCCTGATACAGTTTATTGTGGGGATGATAGCAATAATATTCGCCATGGTGAACATAAAGGACTACTTTTGGTACAAGAAGGGCATCTCCCTTACGATATCCGATGAAAAGAAGCCGGGTTTATTCAAGAGGGTCAGGGGGATAATGCACGCCGACAAAAGCCTGCTTGGGATGATGGCTGCCACCGCGCTGCTTGCGCTGGGCGTCGTGCTTGTCGAGCTGCCCTGCACGGCAGGATTCCCGATGATATGGGCGAATCTTGTGGCGCAGAGCGGCGTCGAGGGGGGCGAATACGGCCTGCTTACGGGCATATACATGCTCATCTACCTTCTGGACGAGCTGCTTCTGTTCATGGGCATCGTGATTACGATGAAGGTCTCCAAGTTCCGGGAGAAGCAGGGCAGGATGCTCAAGCTGCTGGGAGGCATCATAATGATGCTTCTGGGCGTGTTCATGCTATTCTCCCCGAAGCTTATGGAAAGCCTCCAGGGCTCGCTTTTCCTGTTCATCCTCAGCGCATGGCTCTTCTGCCTCATCCTGTTCCTGCACAGGGCCGTTTTGCCGAAATGCGGGATTAAGATAGGGAGCGAAGAGTTTTCAGAGAGCGCGGGCGCAGATCCCGCCGAGAAGCCCGATAAGGAAAAAAGCGGTGGCGACAAAGGAGGGGGTATGGAGGCTTAGAAAATGGACGGCAAAAAATTCACTGAATGGAAGGGCATCCCAAGGGATGAGATAAAATGGAATCCGAAGGTCGATGAGGGCAAGTGCGCCGGCTGCGGCATGTGCGTCACAAGCTGCGGCAGGGGGGTCTACAAATACGATTTCGAACGGAAGAAGGCGATTGTCGCAAATCCGCAGCGCTGCATGGTGGGCTGCACTTCATGTGAAACATGGTGCGTTTTCAACGCCATAAGCTTTCCCGACAAGCAGTACGTTAAGGGCATCATAAAAGACAGGAAGGTGCTGGCAAGGGCAAAGAGGGAGCTGGAGGAAAAGAGGGGCTCTCTGAAGTCGGAATAAACGATCCTAAAAAGCAAATGGCAAAAAACAGGGAAACTCACGGACTTGGACCTGCATCCATCCTTATAGCGCTGCTGATGGTCATGCCTGCTGCTTCGGCGGGGTGCGCATGCGCCCAGCCCGGCGATCCCGGGGTGCCGGTAGCGTTTGACGCCTCCCGCACGGGCGGCACGACGGACGACGTCAGCTTCTACATCCCGGCCGCGGAAAACGGGTCAAAACCCGGCCAGATTATCGCAATATGGGCCCGCAAGGACCTGGACGGGACATTGGTTCCAATCAAGAATCTGGATATCGCAGTCAATGTGGATTCGCGGGAATTTGAAGATCTATCTACCGACGAGGACGGGTACGCGTCGTTCACCGCAAGCGAGCCGGGCAGCTATGCCATATCGGGCGGCGATGCGGATTATTCCTTTGAAGTCATAGCCCCGCCTGCCCCGGAAGAGCGCCTGGATGAGGGGCCTGAGCCGGTTGTGGAGGCTCCGGCGGCATCGGAAGGAGCGGCAGGTGCTCCCGCAGCCGAAGAGGCCGAAGCCGCTGTCGACGGCGACCCCGCCGGAGCGAACGAAGACGGCACCGTAAAAGCGAGCGATGAGTTAATAATCTATGCCACCATAGCCGCAATATCCGCAATTGCGGCAGTCATAGTTTTAAAACGGGTTAAAAATGAAAAAGGCAGAAAAGGCAGAAAACAGCAATAAGACAAAGTACAACATAATCCTCATTGCGGCCTTGGTTGGGTTGGGACTGGGCCTTGCTTGGGCCTCGAACAGTGAGGACTGCTGCTCCATAGAGGATAATGCGCAAACTACGCCTGTTGCGGCTGAAAATACTATAGAAACGCCTCCCGAAGAGTCGGGGGATGATGAAGACGTCACCGTGGAGCTCTACCACTTCCACGGCACGCACCAGTGCTACTCCTGCGTGCGCTTGGGCGAGCTTGCCGAGAAGACCGTGGAGACGTATTTTGCAGACGAGCTGGAGTCGGGCGAGCTTGTCTTCGGTCACATAAACTACGACCTTCCTGAGAACAAAGAACTAAAAGAAAGGTTTGAAGTAACTGGTTCCTCACTTTGGATAGGCACGACTGCGGACGGAAATTTCAACAAGGAAGAGAACATAAACGTCTGGTACAAGCTGAACGACGAGAAGGGTTACCTGAGCTACCTTAAAGGGGTGCTGGAGAAAAGGCTCTCCGGGGAACTGGATTAAGATGGAATTAATGGGCTTTATGGAGGCTATGGGGACAAGCGGGATACCGCTAGTGGCGGCGTTCTTCATAGGTCTGATGACCGCCATCAGCCCGTGCCCTCTTGCCACCAACATCACGGCCATAGGCTACGTCTCAAAGAAGCTGGGCGACCCAAAGCATGCCATCTGGGTGGGCTTCGCCTACACGGCGGGAAGGATGCTCACGTACGTCGCAATAGCGGCCCTCATAGTCTGGGCGGGCATGGGCATGCAGGAAGTGTCCCTGACGCTGCAAAGTGCCGGAGGCCTTCTCTTGGGTCCGATACTGCTTGTGATAGGCATCATAATGCTTGGCGTGGTCAGGTTCCCCAGCGTCGGCGGCTCCCGGACCGACAAGCTAAAAGAATCGCTTTCGGAGAAGGGCCTGCTGGGCGGCTTTCTGCTGGGCGTGATATTCGCGTTGGCCTTCTGCCCCTTCAGCGCGGTCCTCTTCTTCGCGATGCTGATACCGCTTGCGCTGGCCGCCGCCGATCCGATAATCATCCCGTCCGTCTTCGCGTTCGCAACTGGCCTGCCGGTGATAATCCTGTCGTTCATACTGGTCTACAGCGTTTCGAGGATAGGCGGTGTGATGGACAAGATAAAGGTGTT
>CAZTIX010000040.1:0-6684 GCA_964613935.1 uncultured archaeon | reverse complement strand
CCTACCGCATAAACGTGCGCATGCCCAAGATGTACGATGCGGTGAAGTGGATAACCACCACTGCCAAGGGAGCCGTCAACAGCGGCACCCAGGGAATCGAGGAGCCGGTGGCCTCCTGGGAGGGGCCGCGGTGGGTGAGGGTGAAGAAGACGGACAACACTCCCTTCGAAGAGGGCGAGATCGCCCTGGACGAGATAATCGGTAAATGGAGCGGAATAATGGAATGGCTCTCCGACAGGATAATCAGCCTGTCCAACGAGAACCTGAGGGAAACCGGCGAGGTGGGGCTGTCGCTGAAGGAGTTCGAGATACTGCAGGACGAGGCCGACCAGGACCGCGGACTCATCGACTTCGACATCTCCTGCGCCGAGGACCGGCGCTACCGCGACTGCGTCCCCTTCAGGACAACCCTTACCCTCGGGGACACCGACTGCAGCAGGGGGGGAGAGGTGCCCGAGAACGCGCAGAACCCATTCTACAAGCTGCGCGAGGGAAGGACCGTGAAGTGCGGGGTGGGGGGCTGCCCGGCCGACTTCCAGAGAATCATGGACGAGATAATGGAGCCCCTCGGAAGCGTCTGCGTATTCCACTACGCCGCCTCGGACGCGGTATATCCGGTCTGCCGCAAGTGGGAGGCCAAGGAGAAGTCGGTCCTGCTTAGGGGCGTTTTGGAGGACGACAATCCCGACTACGTGGCGGGGGGCTCCGACGAGGTGTCTTTCAGGTTCAAGGACCAGCACCCCAACGTGGAGGTGGGCAGCGTGAGAAGCAATCGGCTTACCTGCGAGAGGGCCGGGGAGGGCGAAGAGGGGTACCTCGACTCCGAGGCCTATCGCGACAACGTCCGGCGGCTGGTGGAGAACGTCGAAATAAGCTTGGACGTGGAGGAGAGCGGGGACGGTGGGCTGAAAAGATGGGCGGATGCCGGGAGCGGGGTGAGGCAGCTGTACGACGACCGGTTGAACGAAATCTACAAGAACGTCTTCGGGCAGGGAATCCTCCCCATGGTCTGCTTCACCGATGGGGCGAGGGCGTCCGAGGAGTGCCAGGGCCAAAGCGATCGGCCTCGAATAGACATCAGGGTGGATTGGGACGAGATAAGGGCGAATTGCGTTAACAGGGCGAACGAGCTCTGCCAGGCCCTCGGCAAGGGCGGCGTCCTAGAGCCGGAGCACGGAGAGGCGTTCTGCAAGAGCATCTTCCCCGAGCAGGGCATGGTACGGGGGGGCTTCGGCAAGCTCAAGTGCGAGGGAGACCCGGAGGGTGTCTACGTCCAGATGGGGAGCGAGAGCTCGGGCTTCTGATGCCTCTATTTTTCTGATTTTTCTGTATGCGGCTACAAAACCTAACATGCTCTTCGACCATCACATCCATTCCAAGCACTCCGCCTTGGACTCCGTCTCCGAGATATGCGACATAATCGAGGTTGCCAAGGGGCTGGGACTGGGAGGCATAGCGGTCAGCGACCACGACACGATAGAGGGCTCGCTTCAGGCAGCGAAGTCCTCCTCGAAGGAGTTTCTGATTGTTCCCTCGATGGAGATAAGCTCCGCCGACGGGCACATAGTGGGGTTGGGGGTGAGGAGGGAGGTCGAGCCCCATTTGCCCGCCAGGGAGACCGTGGAGCGGATTCACGCGCAGGGCGGACTGGCCATAGCGGCCCATCCCTACGACATGCTGCGCCAAAAGGTCGGGGACCTTTGCTGGAAGCTGGACTTCGACGCCGTGGAGATAAACGGCCACTGCATTCGCGGAAACGGAAGGGCCGAGGAGGCTGCCCGGGAGCACGGCATCCCGCTGGTCGGGGGCAGTGACGCCCATTCTTTGGGGGACATAGGCTCCATAGTCACCGAGGTAGAGGCGGGCAGCGAGAAGGAGCTCCTGGGGGCATTGAAGGGGGGAGAATGCAGGCCCATTTACATTCGGGGAAAAGCACGCCTCAAGGCCGAGATTGTAGCCGACAGGATAGCAAGGAAATGCAGGCAGCTATAGGCCGTTCAGAACTTCTCTCAGAACCCTTTTCCCGCTTTCCATCTCCGAGGCGCCCTTTGGCGTGATGGAGTAATATTTTCTCTTGCGTCCGCCCGTTTTCTTCTCGGCCGTCCTGACCAGCCCCTGGCGCCTGAGGGCGTAGAGAACGCGGTAGGCGGTGACGTTGCCGGGCCGGAAGCCGAACCTCTCCTCGACGGAGCCCCGCAGCTCGTAGCCGTACATGTCCCTGTCCTTCAGCAGCGAGAGCACGTAGAGCCAGAGGTTCTCCTTGGTGAGCTTCCGCCTGAGTCTCTGCGATGGCATGGCCATTATGGAGCGCGCGGTTTGCTAATCGTTATCGCCTGTGATTTATTATGGTTTACGGGTATAAAACCACATGAGAGACGGGCAGCATTTCATGGTCGACGAGGAGGTCCTGAAGAGGGTCGCTGACAGCGCGCGCATAGGGATGGGCGAGACCGTCCTGGAAATCGGACCGGGAAAGGGCGCCCTGACGAGGGAGCTGATCGCGAGGGGGGCCAGGGTCGTCGCAATCGAGAAGGACAGGGAGCTGTTCAGGGCGCTCAAAGAGGCGTTCCCAAACCAGGAGCTCGTCAACGCCGACGCGCTCAAAGCGGAGTGGCCCCCCTTCGGCAAGTGCGTCTCCAATCTGCCGTACCGCATCTCCAAAAAGTTCACCCTCAAGCTGCTGCGGCACGAGTTCGAGCTGGCCGTGCTCGTCCTCCAGAATGAGTTCGCCGAGAAGGTGGCCGCGGAGCCCGGGAGCCGGGAGTACGGCGTCGTCTCGGCCTGCGCGCAGATGTGCTGCGACGTCGAGCTTCTGGACAGGATACCCAAGAACGCCTTCAAGCCCCAGCCGAAGGTCGAGTCGAGGATTGCGAGGCTCTCTCAGCGCAGGAGCCTCGACCCGGGGGTCCTGGGATTCGTGAACCGGATGTTCCAGAAGCGGAAGAGGAAGGTGGGGGAGAAACGGGTCTTCCAGCTCAGGCCGGAGGATTTTTTAAGCCTCTACCAGGATAATAAGCCCGTGAATGGCTGAGATAATCGGAATGGAGGAGGCGGACTTTAAGGAGCTCGGCCGGAGAATCAAAAGTGGCGCGGTGTTCGTCTACCCCACCGACACCGTCTACGGGCTGGGCTGCGCCATAACGTCAGAGACCGCGGTCGGAAGGGTCTTCAAGCTGAAGGGCCGGGCCCGCGGCAAGCCCCTGTCAGTCGCCTTCGGCGATCTCGAGCAGCTGCTGTCCTATGCGGACGCCGGCCGCTCCCGGGAGGAGAGGCTGAAGAAAGACTTGCCGGGCCCGCACACATTCATATTGAAGAACAAGCGCGTCCCGAAATACGTCACCGGGGCCCTAGAAACCGTCGGGGTCCGGATTCCCGCCCACGGACCGCTCCGAGAGCTGATAAGGGAGGCGGGGGAGCCTGTGGTCACCACCTCGGCAAATTTGGCCGGCGGCGAGCCTCCCGCCAACCTCGAAGAGGTGCCGGGGAGCATAATAGAGGGCGCGGATTTCGCGCTCGACGGGGGGCGATGCGGCTCCGGCAAGCCTTCTAGGATAGAGAACCTCCTGACGGGCGAAAGGCTTCGATAGTTTTTTTGCGGCTAGGACTAAATATCTGGATGGCCCTAGGACTCGGCTTGAGAAAAAGGCGTGAGGGGAGGCTCATGCGCTTCAAGGAGAGGACCAGCCGCGCCAGGAGGCGGGCGGTCAAGATGCACAAGGAGCGCGCCAAGACCGGCTTCGAGGTGGAGTTCCTCATGGTGGACAAAGAGGGACGAATCTCCACGGAGGCCGACCGCGTCCTTAGCCACATAAGGGGAAACGACCTCAGGCACGAAGCGGTCAGGGAGTGCTGCCACTCCTTCATAGAGATGGGCGTCTATCCGCGCATCTACGTGCGAAACGTCGCCGTGAAGTTCCTCGAGGACATGGAGGGGGTTCTGGACGTGGCCGAGAAGTACGGCATCGGCTTCTTTCCCATGGCCATGTATCCCTACAGGTACGAGCCGAAGATGCGCGCGGGCGGTTGGTACGGCATAAAGGAGAGGATATTCGGAGAGCGATGGCAGTACGCGGGCAGATGCGCGGGTTTCCACTTCCACTATTCCCTGCCGAAGGGGATATTCCGCTACGGCGACCGGCAACTCGAGGAGAGCCCGTTCGAGTCGGAGAAGGCGAATACCGTGCATTCCTACAACTTCGCCACCGCAATAGACCCGGTCCTGACCGCGTTCACCCAGTCCTCGCCGCTTTTTCAGGGGAGGTTTCTGGGAAAGGATTCCAGGGCTCTGCTCTACAGGGGCGGAAAGGAGCTGGGATACGGCGGCATGTACTCGGACTATTCCCTCTTCGGCGGTCTTCTGCCCTACATCGGGGGGTATGAGAGGCTGGCGGAGCTGGCCGAAGAGCGCTATTCCGAATGGAGGCGAATCGTCGCGGAGGCGGGCGCCGACCCCGGGGGGATGGAGGGCAAGAACCGGCTGGACTTCGCCTGGAACCCGGTCAAGATAAACAAGGTCGGCTCCATCGAGCTGCGCAACATGGACATGAACATGCCGTCAACGCTGATGGCGGTCAGCGTCCTGACGAAATACGCCCTTAGGGACATCCAGCGGGAGGGGCTGAAAGTCGTCACCGACCCGCTTGCAAAGGGAGAGCCCTTCAAGCTCGAGGACGGGAGGATATTCGTGCCGCCCTTCGAGCACGTCAGTGAGGAGCTGCAGCGGGCCGAGGCCTGGGAGGGGCTGGAGAACGATGCGCTTTACACATACTGCAAGAAGTTCTTCTCCCTCGCGGCAGGCTTCGTCAACAAGAAGTACTACCCCATCCTCAAGCCGGTCAAGGACATGCTGAAGAAGAGGAAGACCCGCTCCGACGAGATGCTGAGCCTGCTCGAGAAGCGGGGTCACTCTCCCAGGGAGGAGGAAGTGTCTGAAGATGCGCTGCGGGAGCTCGTGCTCCGCTACTCGGGGCGCCTCAGAAAGGACATCTCGGAGACCAGGGAGCTAATGGAGTCGCTCACCGAGGGCGACCGGGTCTGGCTCTAGGACAGGAACTTTTTGGAGAAGCCCAGAACGGAGGCAGTCGATTTCACCATGCCCGGAACCAGCGCGTACTCCTCCGGCTTGTGGCACTGGTGATTCTCGCCCGGCCCGAAGATTATTGCCGGGGTGCCGTTGCGGTAGAAGTATTCCGAATCCGCCCTGCCCAGGGCTATCATTATTCCGACGCTCTTCCCGAAGGCCTTCTCCACGCTGCTTTGGAAGGTCTTGACGAACTTGGAATCCTCGTCAAGGAAATAGCCCGGCGAGAAATAGGGTATCCTGATCTCGGCACTGGCCTTCGAGTGCTTTATCGAGCTCTTTATCCTGCTCTTGACGTCCGTCCGGCCGGGGAGGGTGCGGTAGTCCACGGTGAGGTGGCACTGCGATGGGATTATGTTGGTCGCAGACGACGAGCTGTCTATGCGCACTATGGAGAGGGTCTCGGGCAGCTCCTTGCCGAAGTAGTGGCCCTTCAGGAGGTCGTGGTCCTTGAGATGGTCTATGAGCTTAACCGACTCGTCTATGGCGTTCTTGCCGGTGTGCGGGCGCGATGAGTGGGTGCTCCTGCCCTTCACGTCCACCTCCAGAATCATCCTGCCCCGGCAGCCGGCGGATATCTTGGGGACGCCATCGTACATGGTGGGCTCCAGGACGATGCAGCCGTCGGTCGAATATCTCTCGGCCGCGTACATGCTGCCCTTGGGGAGCCTCTTGCCCTCGAGGACTGCCTCCTCGGCGACGGTGAAGGCGAGGACCAGCCTTCCCTTTAGCTTCTTATCGTCCAGGGTCCTGGCTATCTCCATCATGGCGGCCACTCCGGCCTTGCAGTCGGAGGCGCCCAGGCCGATTATCTTGCTGCCTTTTCGCTTCCCCGAGTAGGGGTCGCCCCTGTAGCCCTGCGGCGGAACCGTGTCTAGGTGGGCGTTGAGCATCAGCGATTTCTTACCCTTGCCAAGCTCTGCGTAGACGTTCCCGACCTCGTCCCTCCCGGTGGGGATGCCGGAGGACTCGAGGTCGTTCTGGACGAACTTGCCGATGGTCCCCTCGCTGCCGGTGACGCTGGGTATGCGGATGAGCTCCTGAAGGGTCCGGACCAGGCGCTTCTCATCCAAAGGCATGCCTATTTTATAGATAGCTGATGAAAAATAATCGGTGATGAAGCGAACAACCACTGACGGCCCTTTTCCGCTTCGCTTTGCTCAACGCAAAAGCGCCGGCGGAAAAGCGGGCGGATGATGAGCCTTATGAGCACTGATTCTCAGAACCTCGCGGTGCGATGTGCGCCTTACGGGTGCGCAGACTGCGCGAAACATCAAGTCTCGCACGTGCGAGGGTTGCTTATATGAGAGTGTAGTGCCTAACTTTATGAGCCCCTATGGCTAACAACAATAGGTTGTAGTACCTAACTGCATATGCCAAGTTCGTATACCGTCTTCTCCTGTAATAACGATTTGTAGTATCTAACTGGTTCCCGGGCGCGAACCGGGACCGGGAACCGGAAGCCTAGAAGCCCCCCAACTTGGTCTGCCGGCCCAGGCCCTTGAGCTCGCCCTCCTGGTAGCCGAGCGCCTCGAGTATGCGCATGACGGCGGGCAGGACCTGGTTGTTGATGTAGTATTCGGCGTCGTAGTCGTTCTCCTCGA
>CAZTIX010000039.1:0-6685 GCA_964613935.1 uncultured archaeon | reverse complement strand
GCCAGGGACTTGACACGATGTCTCCCTCACTGCTCCCGCATATGCGGTTCTCCTCGATAGCGGTGCCCGTGCTGCTCGCCAGGAACATTCCCTGGCCGCTGTTCTCGATTGAGTTGTCGAGCACTCGGATGTCGCTCGAGTCGGCTATGAACATGCCGGAGCCGTAGTTGTCCTCCAGCGTGTTGTTCGTTATCAGGAAATCGTCCCCTCCGTGCACGTCTATGCCCACCTCGTACTCTCTTATGACGCAGTTCCTTATTGTGTTGTCGTTTCCGCCCGCCATGATGCCGTAATAGAACTCCTTGCCGGTCGCGCCCCCCCTGATCTCGTTGCCCTGGCAGTCGAATGTCTTGTAGCTTGAGTCGAAGTTGACGCACTGGCCCTCGTCGCTGGAGCTTATGTCCCCGGCGAGGTAGACCGTGCTGCAGGCCCCCTCGAGTTTCTGGGAGCATTCGAGGCAGGAATGGCAGGCGCATGGGTCTTCCGGAGGCTCCCACTCTATCTCCACATCCGTGACTATATCGGTGGCGACGGGGTCGCCGCCGCAATCGCCGTAAACCTCCACCTTCACCTGCACGTCATCCTCTGCGGACTCCGGAACGTCCCAGTAATATCTCCCCGCGTTCTTGCTGCATGAGTAGAGAGTCATCCAGCCGCCCCCGCCGTCCTTGGAATAGTATACCGCGGCGAAGGGGATGCCGTCCGTGTTATCCCATTCCACCTCAAAGCTCCCGCCCCCGTCGATACTCTCGCCCTCGTCGGGCTCGGTGATTTCCACATAGTAGCTCGGCGGCAGGTGGGTCAGTGGCAGAGCGTTTGCAAGAGAGACAGAAAACAAGGCCAGGACCAGGAGAAACAGAAGTCTTTTCATTTTGTCTCTCTTAATTATTGGGAACATCATAAAAATCCAGCGTTTTTGTTCCCCGGACCGATAATTATCCACTTCTATGGCTTACGATTTCAAGAAGATAGAGGAGAAGTGGAGAAAGAGGTGGTCAAAGGACAAAACCTTCGAGTCCGAGCCCTCCCCCAAGCCGAAGTTCTACATAACTGTGGCCTACCCCTACCCCTCCGGCGGCATGCACGTCGGCCACGCCCGCACCTACACGGTCCCGGACGTCATGGCGCGCTACAAGCGGATGAAGGGCTTCAACGTCTTGTTCCCCATGGCCTGGCATGTGACGGGAACGCCCATAGTCGGCGCGGTCAGGCGGCTGAAGGAGGGCGAGGAGAAGCAGGTCCGCGTCCTCAAGGACGTGTACGGCGTCACCGAGGAGGAGATGAAGGGCATGAAGAAGCCCATGGACTACGCCCGCTACTTCATAGAGAAGCACTACATGCCGGGCATGAAGGGCATGGGCTACTCCATAGACTGGCGCCGCCATTTCACCACCAATGATCCGCGCTACAACCGCTTCATAACCTGGCAGTACGACACCCTCCGCAAGCACGGCCTGGTCCGCGAGGGCAAGCATCCGGTGAGATACTGCGTCAAGTGCGAGAATCCGGTCACCACCCACGACCTGCTGGAGGGCGAAGAGGCGGAGATGCAGGAGTGGACGCTGCTCAAGTTCGCTTACGGAGGCTCGCGGTCTTCAGTCTCCGGTCCCGGGTCTTCCGCTGGACAAGACCCAAAACATGCCCAGCCTCATCAGGACAAAACCGAAGACCCTCAGGCCTGCTACATAATCGCAGCAACGCTAAGGCCTGAGACGATGTACGGACAGACCAACATGTGGGTCAACCCGGATGTCGAGTACGTCAAGGCGAAGGTGGGCGGGGAGTGCTGGATAATCAGCAGGGAGTGCGCCGAGAAGCTGCCTTATCAGGACAAAGAGGCCGAGATAGTCGGCACGATAAAGGGTAGCGAGCTGGTGGGCAAACACTGCCGCGCCCCCGCCATAGACCGGGAAATCATAATCCTGCCCTCGAGCTTCCCCGACCCGAAGGTGGGAACGGGGCTGGTCACGTCAGTCCCGTCGGACGCTCCCTACGACTGGGCGGCACTCAGGGAGCTGCGGGAGGACGAGGGGGAGTGCGAGAAGTACGGCCTCGACTGCGCGCAGCTGAAGAGGATAGAGCCCATACCCATCATCAGGACCAAGAAGTTCGGCGAGAACGCTGCCCTCAAAATCGTCGAGGAGATGGGAATAAGGAGTCAGGAAGAGAACGATAAGCTGGAAGAGGCAACCCGGGAGGTCTACAAGGAGGGCTACCACACCGGCGTCATGCTGGAGAGATGCGGCGAATACGCGGGCATGCCGGCGGAGCGCGCCAAGGAGGCCATGAAGCAGAGCTTCCTGGAGCAGGGCCTGGCCGACACAATGCACGACTTCTCGGAGCCGGTCGTCTGCCGGTGCGGGGGCGACGCTGTCGTGGCGAACGCCGACTCGTGGTTCCTGACCTATTCGAATCCCGACTGGAAGTCCAAGGCCAGGGGCTGCGTGCAGGCTCTCGACTGCATACCGGGCAACACGCGCAACGAGTACGAGCACACGATCGGCTGGCTCAAGGACTGGCCGTGCGTAAGAAACTTCGGGCTCGGCACAAGGCTGCCCTTCGACGACCGGTTCATAATCGAGCCGCTTTCCGACTCCACGGTATACATGGCCTTCTACACAATCGCGCACCTCGTCAGGGGCATCGAGCCGGAGAAGCTGACGGAGGACTTCTTCAACTTCGTCTTCAGGGGAGAAGGGACTCCGGACGGGGTGGCGAAGAAAACGGGAATAGGCGCGAAGACGCTAAACGAAATCAGGAAATCTTTCGATTACTGGTATCCGCTGGACTGGCGCTGCTCGGCTTCCGAGCTCATCGGAAACCACCTTACCTTCATGGTTTTCCACCACACCGCGCTCTTTTCGCGCGACAAGTGGCCCCGGGGCATCGTCGCTTTCGGGATGGGTCTTCTGGAGGGCGAGAAGATGTCCTCCTCCAAGGGAAACGTCGTTCTGCTGAAGGACGCCATCGAGAGGCACGGGGCCGACGTGGTGCGGCTCTTCCTCATGAGCAACGCGGAGCCCTGGCAGGACTTCGACTGGCGGGAGAGCGAGGTGAACGGCGCCAAGAAGGCTCTGGCCCGCTTCCGGTCGTTCGCCGAGTCGGTCGGAAATAAGGGGGGAGGCGACAGAACCCTTGTGGACAAGTGGTTGCTCTCCCGGTTTCAGAAAACCAAGATGGAGGTCGACCGCTCCCTGGGCCAGTTCCAGACTCGCAAGGCCCTGCAGGCGGGCTTCTTCGAGGTATTCTCCCTTCTCAGGTGGTATGGGAGGAGGGGCGGAAACAACTCCGCCGTCCTGAGAGAGCTGCTGGCCGAATGGACGAAGCTGATGGCGCCGTTCATCCCCCACGTCTGCGAGGAGGTCTGGTCGTCGGTGGGCAAGGGACCGCTTCTGGAGGAAGAGTATCCGGCCCCCGACGAATCCAAAATCGACGAGAAGGCCGAGGCCTCGGAGAGCGCGCTTGAAAACCTGCTCGCGGACATCGAGAAGATAATCGAGATGACCGGGAAGAAGCCCGGGAAGGTCAGCGTCTACACCGCCGAGCCCTGGAGGTACGAGCTGTTCGAGAGGATGGCGGGCGGCGCGCAGATAGGCGATGTGATGAAGGACGAGAAGTTCAAGAAGCGCGGCAAGGAGATAGCGAAGCTGTTCAGGAGGGCCAGCGAGCTGGAGTTCGTGTCCGGATGGACCAAAGCGGACGACGAGGCCCTGCTGGCCCAGGCGGCGGAGTTCCTGGAGAAGGAGCTGGGGTGCGAGATTGAAATCGACCCGGAGGAAGACCCGCAGGGGAAGGCTCGTCATGCCCTGCCGATGAAGCCCGCGGTGTACCTGGAATGAGGCAGGTATATACTACATACCTCATTTATATGTACTACGTTTATATGTACTACATATACAAATATATACGTGAACTAATATGGTCCAGGCGATGATAAACATCAAGGACCGGTCTAACCGGGTGCTGAACATAGTGAAAGCCAAGTACGGCCTCAAGGACAAATCCCAAGCCATAGAAATGGTGGTGGGCAAATACGAGGAGAGCTTCCTGGAGCCGGAGCTGCGGCCGGAGTTCGTGAAGAAGGTCCGGGAGATAGAGCGGAGCGGCGAGTTTGAAAGATATTCTTCCCCGGAGGAGCTTAGGGAAGACGTAGAGAATGCGTGAATACGCCGTAGAAAAGAGGCTGCGCAAGAAACTCGCCAAGCTGCACAAAAAAGACGGGCGCAGATACGAAGCCTTCATGAAAAAGCTTCGCGAGCTGCTTACCTGCAGTAATCCGGACCACTACAAGAACCCCAGAAAACCCCTCCAGCACCTTAAGGCTGTTCACATAGATTCGCACTTCGTCCTGACCTTCCGCTATTCCAGGAAGGAGGACCTTATAGAGCTCTACGACCTGGACCATCACGGCAAGGTTTACAAGACAAAATGAAGATTGTTTCAATGGGTGCCGTCCTTATGGACCAGGTGGCATCGGTCGCCCGCTTTCCGCAAGAGGACGACGAGGTCTTCGTCCCACGGATGCGGCTGATGCCCGGCGGCTCCGCAGCCAATTTCGCGGTCTTCTGCGCTCGCCTCGGAATCGAAACCGGGTTCGTAGGGAAGGTGGGGAAGGACGCGCTCGGCGACTCCCTTGTCGAGGACCTCCGCAGCGAGGGCGTGGACATCGCGGAAATCCCTCGTTCCGATTTGCCCACCGGCACGGTCTTCATCGCACTGGACAAGAAAGGCCAGCGCATGATGTTCGCCTACTCGGGGGCGGCCAACGACCTGAGCGGAGCCGACCTGGACATGGATCATCTGAACGGCTTCGGCCATCTTCATCTGGCAGACCTGGAGAACGTGGGCGTTCTGAGGAAGGCGGCCGAAATCTTCGAAGGCACGGTGAGCCTCAACCCGGGCGCGCTGATTGCGGAGAAGAGGGACGAGGCCCTGGAGCTCCTAAAAGAATCGGACATTATCACCTGCTCTGAGGGGGAGGCGAAACGTCTGGCGGGCGGGAATTCCATCCAACAGAATCTGCGCGCATTATGCGAAATGGGGCCCGGCGTGGCGGTCGTGACCCGTGGACCCGGGAACCCACTGGCCTTCGACGGGAACGAAGTCCTCTCATCGCCGACCCACGACATAGGGGTCGCAGACGCAACGGGCGCCGGAGACTCCTTCTCCGCGGGCTTCGTCTCGGAGTATCTGAAGACGAAGGATGTCCAGGAATCGCTGGACTTCGCCGTCGCGGTCTCGGAGATAGTCGTCCAGAACAGGGGCGCCCGCGGCGGGCTTAGAAACCGCGCGCAGGTGGAGAAAAGCCTTGGCGCGGGAATTGGAGAAAATCCTCAGTAGGTCTTCCCCCGCTGCTTGCTGATGTCGAACTCGGCAGTTTTGGCTATGGCCATGACCGCCATGGAGCCCGCCTGTATCGGGTCCGTCACTATCAAGTCGGCGGCCTTCGCCGCCGAGCCGGCCATGTTGAGCGATATCACGATGACCCCCAAGTCCTTTATCTCCTTGACGGCGTCGCTTATGCTGCCTCCCATGAGGGAGCCGGCCAGGACCAGCACCTGGGCCCGCGACAGCCTGGCCACTGCGCGCACCGCCTTCTCTATCTTCTCTTCGCTGACCAGGGGGATGGTGTCAACGGAGATTTTCTCTCCCCGTATATTGTGGCGGTCGGCCTCGCTTATGGCTCCCTTGGCCACCTCGGCAACCTGTGCGCCTCCCCCTATGATTATGATTCTCTTGCCGTAGACCTCGCTGAAGGTGGGCACATCCTTGAGACTCTTCACGGCCTTCAACCCGGAAAGAGCCTTTTCGAGTTTGTCCCTGCCCCTAACATCCTCCAGCTCGAGATACACCTTGACCTTCCCCTTTCTCTTCTCGCCGGTGGCTATGTGGGCTATGTTCGCCCCGCTTTTGGATATTGTCTCCGTCATGGACTTCAGCACTCCCGGCTTGTCGTCCACGGTCAGGTCCAGCGCTATTCCTGTCATCTTGCGGCCTCTCCCAGCGTTTCGATTGCTCGGTCCGCCTCCCCCCCGGTCAGTATGAGCGGAGGCAGCATCCTTACGACCTTCTTAGCGGTTACGTTGATTAAAACGCCTCTGGCGCGCGCTTCCTTCAGAAGGCCCTTGGCCTCCTTCTCGCTGCCCATCTCTACCCCTATCATGAGGCCCAGTCCCCTGGTCTCTCCGAAGTCCAGCCCGCTCATGAGGCGCTTGCCCACCTTGGCGGCGTTGTCCATGAGCTTGTCCTCGAGAATGGTCTCCACGGTCGCGATGCCCGCGGCGCAGCCGAGCGGCCCGCCGCCGAAGGTCGAGCCGTGGTCTCCATGATGCGCGCAGGAGGCGACATCCTCGCTCATCAGCGCCACTCCCATGGGGAAGCCGCCGGCTATTCCCTTGGCGACCGTTATGACGTCCGGCTTGACTCCCGCGTGCCGGCAGGCGAAGAACTTGCCGGTCCGCCCCACGCCCGTCTGGACCTCGTCCATGACCATGAGGGCGCCGCTGTCGTCGCATACCTCGCGCACCCCTTTGATGTATTCGACAGTCTTGTTTAAATCCTCCGCCGGGAACCTGACCCCGCCCTCGCCCTGGACGAACTCCACGAACACGGCGGCCGTTTTTTCATCGGCCGCCTTCCTGAGCGCCTCCAGATCGCCGTATTCCGCTATTCCGGCGTCCGGCAT
>CAZTIX010000038.1:0-6715 GCA_964613935.1 uncultured archaeon | reverse complement strand
CTTGGCGGCCCCGGAGACCTGCGAAGATCAGGGCATGTACTCGGACTCGGACTGCGACGGCGGGTGCGAGGGCGACGAATTCTGCGTGCTTTCCGAAGACAGCGGCTGCTATTACTGCGAGGAGTCTCCCTGCCCGGACCTGTGGATAGGCTCGACCTCCACCAGCATAAGCCTTTCGGCGAGCTACACTGCCGGCGGCCTTGAGGGCGATTCCATGGAGTGCACCCGTACCGGCCAGACCAGCTTCACCGTTGTGAATTCGGGAGACGGGGCGGCGGGAGCCTCCGCCGCAAGGGTGACCCTCTCCCCGGGCGGGGACCAGTGGGACATCGCCATAGAGGCTCTGGGGCCGGGGGCCACCAGCGCCGCCAAGAACATAGACCTGGCCAGAAGCTACAGCGGTCCGGGGAACGACTGCTGGGCGCTGGACTGGTATTCCAGCAGCTACACCGCAACATTCACCGCCAATTACGACAGGGCCGTAGAAGGGGAGTGCGACGAGAGCAACAACGAGAAGACCCGGACCATCTCGGGCTAGCACCGCTCACCGCTCAGGGGCCCAGCAGCTTTTATAGCGTCATCCAGCATAGTCTTGCGCTCACACCATGAGAAGAAGCGGAACCGCCAACCTGCCCCTCCACGGGGGAAAGTGTCCCCGGTGGCTGTTCGGGCGCATGGTCAGGCTGTCGGGCGCCATAGCCGAGGTCGTGGTTCATGAATATTCGCAGGCCGAGTTCCTGAAGCGCATGAGCGACCCGTACTGGTTCCAGGCCTTCTCCTGCGCTATCGGGTTTGACTGGCACAGCTCCGGGGTGTCCACGACCCTGATGGGCGCCCTCAAGACCGCCATCGACCCGCAAGAGCTGGGCCTGGCCGTCTGCGGGGGCAAGGGAAGGGCCTCGAGGAAGACTCCGGAGGAAGTGAAGGCGAGCGGCGAGCTTTTCTCCCTGCCGGACAGGAAAACGGAACACCTCGCCGAATCCAGCCGAATGGCCGCCAAGGTGGACAACGCGGCCGTGCAGGACGGCTACCGGCTCTACCACCACTGCCTGATGATGACGGAGAGGGGAGACTGGGCGGTGGTGCAGCAGGGCATGAGCGACTCCGCCGGATACGCGCGCAGGTACCACTGGCTGGGGGAGGGAATCGAGAGCTTCGTGGAGGAGCCCCACAGCGCCGTCTGCTGCGACTCGACCGGCCGCTCTCTGAACATGACCGCGGTGGGGAGCGAAGCCTCTAGAAAAGCGTGCGTGGATTTGTCGCAGGAGAGTCCGGGGTGGGTCATGAGGCAGGTAAGGAAGGGTCCCCAGCGCAAGCTGACCGAATTCAGCGGCCTGGCCCATCTCAAAATGCCCGAACGGCACCCTGTAGTGGTGGGGGAGGACGTCAATCCGGAGAGAATCGAGCAGATACTCTTAAGGACCTACGAGGAGAAACTCGGCGATTTCGAGCAGCTTCTGGGCATGAAGGGCGTAGGTCCGGCCACGGTCCGGAGCCTCGCCCTGCTGTCGGAGCTGATATACGGCGAGGAGCCCAGCTTCAAGGACCCCTGCAGGTACAGCTTCTGCGTGGGCGGAAAAGACGGTTTCCCCTACTCGCCGCGCCTGCACCACTACGACGAGGTCGCGGAGACCATGGCCGAAGCCATAGGGCAGGCCAAGCTGGGCAGGAGAGACAAGCTGGAGGCCGTCAAGCGTGTCAACAGCCTCTCAGGCTAGTCGAACATCGACATCGGGCTGCGGTATTCCTCGTCCTGGGAGTCGGGGCTGGAGCCGGTCGAATCCATGGCGGGCGAGCCGGAAGAGCCGCAGCCGCCGAAATAGGAGGAGCCGGCGTCGGAGTCTATGTGCGACTTGAGGCATTTGGGGCACACCCACTTGTCCACGCCCTGGTGGAAGACCGGCAGCAGGGCCACCTCGTCGGAGCTCCTGCTGCAGGAATAGCAGAGCTCGGCAGGCTGTGTCGATGGCGAACCCGCAGTGGAGTCCGTTGCCGTGCCCTCGCACTCGGTCAGGGCCCCCTGCTTGTGCTCCTTGGGTATCATGGCCTCCAGATCGACCAGCTGGTCGTCTTTTTTGGCTAGCATCTTGGGTTTGGGCTCAATAATTAGACGTTCGGAGAATAAAACCGTTTATCCGACGGTCCTGCCTCCCAGACAGCGCTTGCAGACGCCCCTGCGCCGGTCAAAGCAAGCGGAGCACACCCTGGCTCCGCAGATCGCGCAGGTGCTCAGACTGCCCTCGGAGCCGCAGATGTCGCACAGTCCGCGCATTTCAGAAGAACATCATCCACACCAGCCTTATCAGGGCCAGTATGACCAGGATTATTCCTATGAGCTTGCCGAAGCCGGAGAGGACTATCAGGAGTATGCCGATTATCAGTAGCAGGAACGGGCTCGCGTCCGCCAGGAACCCGGCCACGTCGTCCAGAGGCCCCACTCCGGTCCGGGTGGCGTTCTTGGCCTTCTCGCCCAGCTCGGTGAGATTGACGTCGGGCAGCTGGATTCCGGTCTGGTTGGCGGTTTCGTTGCCGCTGTCGTTGGCATCGCCACTTTGGTTCTCGCCCCATGCGGGCGATAAAAAGGCAAACGACAGGGCCAGTAAAACCAGAATCGGCAGGAGTTTTCTCATGGTTATATATCGGCTATTCGAACAAAAACCTTAAATAACCGAGAGTATCAGGCCGGCAAGGCCGATGATTATCAGCAGGACTGCTATCAGCTTTGCCAAGTTAGAGGCCAAGAACAGCAGGATTCCCGCCGCCAGCAGGATTATCGGGTTTATTCCCAATATCAGGTCCTTCACAGTCTCCGCGGTGCCCTTCTCCCCGGTTTGGGGCTGGGCCGAGGCCGACGCGGCCAGGACCAGCACCACCACCGCCACCAAAGCCTTCATCACCTACTTTTAAGCTTGCTTCGTTAAAAAATACAAAGTGCCTACAGTCGAGTTTCCCACCGGTGATTTCATGGGCCTGGTCGGGAAGAAGATTCCCCTGAAGGAACTGGAGGAGCGCGCGGCCATGCTCGGGACCGATGTTGAATCGGTCGACGAGGACAGAATCGTCGTGGAGGTGTTCCCCGACCGCCCGGACATGCTCTCGGTGGAGGGCTTCGCCCGCGCATACCGGGCCTTCGCCGGGCTCGAGAGCGGTTTGAGGGAGTACGTCGTCGAGGTCTCGGACATAACCCTGAAGACCGGCAAGAGCGTGGAGGACGTGCGGCCCTGCATCGCCGCCGCCATCGTCAAGAACCTGCCGATTAGCGAGGAGGCCCTGCTCTCCATAATAGAGATGCAGGAGGCGCTCCACGGCTCCCACGGCCGGAAGCGGTCCAAGGTGGCCATAGGCGTGCACGACTTTGACAAGACCTCTCCGCCCTACGCGTACAAGGCACTCAAACCGGACGCTGCGAGCTTCGTCCCGCTGGACTTCTCCGAAGAGATGACCCTTGGGGAGGTTCTGGAGAAGCACCCCAAGGCGGAGGAGTACCGGCACATCCTGGAGGGCAAGAAGCTGCTGCCGGTGGTCATGGACAGAGGTGGGGTGGTTTCCCTTCCCCCCATAATCAACGCCGAGAGAACCAGAGTTACGGAGGATTCCTCCAACCTCTTCATCGAGATGACCGGCACCAACAAACTGGCGGTCAGGCAGGCCCTCGGCATCGTTCTAACTTCCCTGGCGGACCGCGGGGGGCGGATAGTCTCCATCAACGTGGATGGCAAGAGGCTGGATCTTTCGCCTGCGTCTATGACGCTGAAGGAGAGTTATGTCGGCAAGCTGCTCGGGTTGGATTTGAACCCCAAGAAGATGAAGGAGCTGCTAGGACGCATGGGCTACGGTGCGGGCAGGTCGGGCAGGGGGAGCCTGGAGGTGCTGATTCCCTGCTACCGGGCGGACGTGCTGCATCCGATGGACGTGGTCGAGGACCTGGCCATCGCCTACGGATACGAGAATTTCGAGCCTGAGAGGACCGATATAACCGCCGTTGGAAAGCCAAACGCTCTCGAGGAGAGATCGTTCGACCTCAAGATGCTGATGGTGGGACTGGGATTCCAGGAGACCGTGCCCTTCGTGCTGACCGGGCCCGAAGTCCTGGAAAGGGCCGGGATAGAGTCCAAGCCGGTGAGCATAAAGAACCCCCGGACTCAGGAGTTCACAATCCTCAGGCCGTCGCTCATCCCCAGCCTGCTCCAGACCCTCGCCTACAACAAGAAAAAGAAGATTCCTCAGCGCATATTCGAGCTGGGGGACGCGGCCCCGAGCGAGAGGGAGTGGACCAACAAAAGGATGCTCGGCATGGCGATACTGGACCGGGAGGTCAACTTCTCCGACATGCAGTCGGCGGTCGAGGCCCTGTTGAGAAATCTGGGAGTGAGCTACAAGCTCAAGGAGGTTCAGAGAAAGACCTTCATCAAGGGAAGATGCGGGCGAATCTTCGTCGGGAGGAAGGCGGCAGGCGTCTTCGGCGAGGTCAGTCCGGAGGTTCTGGAGAACTTCGGGCTGGAGTATCCGGCCGTGCTGGCCGAGATGGACGCGGAAGCTCTATTCGAATGAGTCGCGGGAGTCGCAGAAGCCCCTGACCGGACAGGTCCCGCAGTCCGGGTCGGGCTTGCAGAACCGCTTGGCCAGTTCGTCTATTAGGGCGTGGAACTCCCTGAACGTCTCCAGTCTTGAGTCCTCAGCCCGGTCCCAATCCGCCTCGCTCTCGAAGAACGCCCGCAGCTCCTCGTATCCGATTTTCCCGTCCACCCTCCCCATGCGGGAGAACGCCCGGCGGGTGTATGCGTCCACCACGAACACCGGCTTGTCCAGCGCATAGAGGAGAATCGCGTCGGCGGTCTCCGGTCCTACGCCCCAGACGGACAGAAGCTCCTCTCGCAGTTTTTCCTTGCTCTCGCAAGACATTTTCTCCAGGCTGAAGCCGTATCTCCTGAAGTAGTCCAGGAACGCCTTTATCTTCTTCGCCTTCTGGTTGAAATAACCGGCCGGTCTTATGAGCCGGGCCAGCTCGTCCTTATCGATTCCGTCCAGAGCCCCGGCATCCACAAGTCCCCTGGCCTCCAATTCCCCGATTACGCGCTCCACGTTCCTCCATGCGGTGTTCTGAGTGAGTATGGCTCCCAGCACGACCTCGAAGCGGGTCCTGGCCGGCCACCACTCTTGGGGGCCGAAAGCTTCCATGAGGGTGCGGTAAATCTGCAACAGTTTTCTCTCCCGCATGGCAATATTAGGCGCATGGAGAATAAGAGTCCCCGGTTCGTGGCGAAATGCGCGCGCAGGGCCTGTATCCTGGAGGCTTCGGCGGAGAAGCCGGGCAACGTCACCCCGACCAGGAGCTTCGGAGACCTGAGCTACGGGGACCTCGTCAAGGCCGCCGAGAGGCTGGAGCCGGTCGCCGAGAGATCGGCGCGCGCAGGGGATGGGGCGGGGGTCGGCCAGCTCATCTACGATGCGACGTCCGGTGAAAAAAACGCCAACTTTGGGATAATAATGCTGCTTGTTCCCCTGGCCGCCGTGAGCGGGGGCAGCACCGGGCGGCTGCTGGGCTCGCTGACCTGGCGGGAAACCGTGTGGCTCATCAAGGCGATGAGGAGGGAGGGGCTGGGCGGAATGGAGCTGAAGGACGAAAGCCTGTCAAGATACGACGTCCTGTCCGAGGGAATATTCGACGTCGTCGAGAGAGAGAAGCTGACCCCGCTCGAGCTCATGAGGAGGGCCAGGCGATTCGACGCCCTTGCCAGAGAGTGGCTCCGCGATTATCCCGTCTCCCGCGGGATAGGGGAGCGCATCGAACCCGAAGAAGAGTCCATAATCTCGGAATATCTGCGGGTTCTGTCCGAGCGTCCGGACACTCTCATCGCCCGCAAGGCGGGCGTGGAGGAGGCGGAAAGAGTCTCCAGAATGGCCGGGGAGGTCCTCAACGGAGACAAAAGCGCCGGCGAGCTGGACTCCTACCTGCGCGCGGATGGAAACGCTAGAAATCCTGGCGCGACCGCCGACCTGATAGCCGCCGGGCTGTTTCTCAGGCTGCTTAGGGGGTGAACGGTCCATTGCTGGTTCGCTACGGGCCGGAGAATCAGATTATGTTACTGCCTTCGGCCGCCAGCTGCTCCGCCCTGGCCGAATAATATTGGGACAGCCTGCAGAGCGGGCTTCCGTCGGCACAGTCTTCCAGATAGCTTGATGAAGAGAGCAGGTGGAGCTTTGCCTCATCCAGCTTGGAGTCCGCGTTGACGTTGCCTCCGCAGGTCTCGTCGCCGCAGGCGGTTTCCAGGCTGTCCACCGATGCGTCAGCGCTCAGGTAGGCCGCTTCTGCGTCGCTGCGGGAAGCGGAGTATATTCCGATGGGGTGGGTTATCGACGGGACCTCCAGAACCTGGCAGGACGGGCAAAGACTCATTTCCATGTCCTCGAGCACGTAGGTCCCATTCACCTCGGTCTCGTCGGGGGCTTTCGCCGTTACGGTCGCCACGCAGTAGTTGCCGGTGGTGGTGGTGAGCGTGAGGCTCGTTATGTCCTGCTCGCCGCCTTTCCTCGGCATGGGCTTGTCCTGCTCGGAGAACCCGTCCGTGACCAGGCATTCTCCCTCGTAGTCGTCCGGCGTTATGGAGAAGTCCCACGGCACCGGGTCCTCGACGGTGGTGGAGTCGTCAGTGAATCTGACCGGGAAGGAGGATATGTCTCCGTTCACGGACATGTCGTTAAAGGTGCCGTTGTA
>CAZTIX010000037.1:0-6719 GCA_964613935.1 uncultured archaeon | reverse complement strand
CGGCTATAACGCCCTGCCGCTCCGCCTGCGGCCCCAGGTACGAATGCATGGGCTTGCGGGTGAAGAAGCACTTCTCCTCCACACAGTCGCCGGCGGCGTAGACTCCCTTCATGCCGGTCTGGAGATGCTCGTCCACAACAACCCCGAAATCGCTGGTCTTTATGCCGCTTTTCCTGGCAATCTCGTTATTCGGCAGGATGCCAGCCGCGCTTATTCTGAAATCCGATCTGGGAGCCTTCTTGGTCCCTGTTATGATTTTGGCCTTCTTCGACAGCAATTCCCCTGTCTCCCCGGAAAACTCCGGGTCGAAGTTGGGCAGGATCCTGTCCTCTGCCTCGACAAGTGTCCCGCCGAGCACGTCGGCCAGCTCGCATCCCAGCATGCCGCCCCCGATGATGACCGGTTTCCCACTCTGCGCGCGCCTCTTTATCTCATCGGCATCCTTTATTGTCCTCAGGACAAGAGCGTCGCCTATCCTTTTGGCCTTGCCCCCAGTGGCAATTACAGCCTTGTCGAATTCTACTGTCTTTTTCCTGCAGACAATAGTTTTCCCCCGTATCTCCAGGGCGGTGTCGTTGAGCACCTCGACATTAGAGCCTTTGAAGAGATTCTTGATAGGCGTAACCAGGTCCTTCTTCTCTATCCTGCCGCCGATGTAGTAGGGCAGCGGGCATCTGGGACAGTAATCGCTCTCCTCGGATATCACGGTCACGTCGGCGCCCCGCTTCGCCGCGGCGAAGGCCGCGCTGAGTCCGGCGTCCCCGCACCCGATTATGGCTATCATGAGCTTTCCCGTGCCCGTTCGGAGGCCTCTTCCGCGCTCATCAGCTCGTCCAGCTCGCCCTCGTCGTCCAGCTCGACCTTGCATATCCAGCTGGAGTAGGGGCCTTTGTTGAGCTTGGAGGGCTCGTCGAAGAGCGGCTCGTTGACATCCACAACCTTCCCGCTGACCGGCGACTCTATGTGGCCGCTCCACTTGACAGACTCCAGGCTCACGAAGTCCTCGCCCTTCTCGAGATGCTGGCCCTTCTCCGGCAGGTCTATGAAGACTATCTCCTTGGCCGCCGCCAGGGCGTAGTCGGTCACGCCCAAGGTCGCCTGTCCGTCCTCTTTCCTGACCCACACGTGCTCGCTGTACTTAAGGTCCTTCGGCAGATTCATTTTCTTCTCCGTCTTTGTTGTCTTTGTCTTCCGAGGCGTCTTTCTCTGAGCCCTCCCTCTCTCCCGGGCTTTTCCCCTCATCCGCCTCTCCCGCTTCTCCGGATTCCCGGCGTTTTCTGACCTTGGAGAGTCCCAGACTTATTATTATCGCGAGCGCTATTAAAGAGCCGGTCACCAGGATGTTGGAGAGTATCATCGGGTCGATTATAAGGAACATGCCGAAGCCCAGCATCATGAAGCCGGATATGGCCTTGAGCAGCCGGCCCCTCTCCTCAGTCATCTTCTTGCCGGCAAGGCCCTTGATGAACATCAGAACTATAACCAGGAGCGGCATGACGTAGAAGGCGTTGTAGAGGATTATGTAGAGGACGTTCGTTATCATGTCCAGCTGCTGCGCGTTCAGCAGATTGCTGTACACTAGCGGTATGCCGGCGGTGCACAGGAGCTCGTAGCTGTTGGCGACGAAGGCCAGGATTATCGTGCCTATCAGGAGCTCCAGGGCAGTCTCCTTCTTCAGCAGGCCCCTCATGCGTTTGTAGAGCTCGGGCTTCTTGTCTTCGGGGACGCTGAGGGAGACGCCCTTCCTGAAGAAGAAAAAGTCCTTGACGTTTATTATCCCTATGGTCAGGGCTATCAGGCCGCCGGCCAGGGCGACTAGCCTTATCTCGTTTATGGCCACTATGACGCTGAAAAGCGCGGTCATGAAGAGGAAATAGACGAAGCCGGAGACGAACACGAAGGTGAGGCCTATGAGCAGCATCCTCTTCCTGGAGTTGGCGTAGACCAGAAAGGACAGGAGCATCGTGAGCACGAAGAACGCGCAGGGGTTGAATCCGTCCAGGAGCCCCAGCACCATAGTCGAGGCGGGTATGCCCATATCGCCCATCATCTCCTCCATGTCCACTCTTCCCAAAAAGGGCAGCTCTATGACGCTGCCGGAGGTCCGGTTCTCTCCGCCGGCCTCGCCGGAGTAGGCCCGCTCCACCATGCCCTCGAGCAGCCTTCCGGTCGTCTCCAGGGAGCCGTATCCTATGTAATGCTCGCCGTCCACCACGCTCACCGGGACCGAGCCCGGGCTGAATCCGAGCCGCTGGGAGACCTCCTTGAGTTTTTCCAGGCCTTCCTGCTCGCCCACGTCGTACACCTCTACCTTCAGGCCGGGGTATTTCTCCTTTATGTAGGGTATGAACTCCTCCTTCTCTCTCTGGCAGTGGGGGCAGCCGGGGCTGGCGAAGAGCATGAAGGTCAAGTTGCCCTCCGGTTCGGGCGGCAGACGTTTGGATGCCTGGTCGATTATCACTCGCACGTTCTTTCCGGCCTTCTCCGGGCTGTCGAAGCCGGCGTAGTAGTCCTTGCCCACCACCAGCACCGGAACCACCCGGGGGAAGCCCAGCTCTTCGGAGAGGTTGCCGTAGAGCTCGCGCACCTGGGTGTAGCGTATGTCATAATCGGTTATGCGGAGGCGCGGATATTCGCTCTTCAATGACTCCAGGAACTCCAGCTCCTTCTCGCAGGGCCCGCAGTCCTCCGAGGTGAAGAGCTTCGCGTCTATTTTGGCGGCGCCAGCTCCCGCCGCTAAGAGAAGAACCGCCAGTCCGAGGATTAAGACTCTTCTGTCCATCAAAGGTCCCTTATTTCTATTGTCAGGGTTCGCTCGTCAATGCGCTCGCCGTCCTTTTCCAGCCAGACGTCGATAGGGTATTCGCCCGGCTCGAACCCTCCGCAGCCGAAGCATCGGGGAGCGCTCTCCTGGAAAGCCGCGCGATTGTCGCCCCTGTCCAAGTGGATGAACCGGCTGTCGCGCACATAGCCCTTGAGTCCGTCCGCCCTGACGTAGCAGCTGTCCACGCCGTAGCGGCTCCTGACGCTTGCGGTTATCTCGATGGACTCCTTCTCATAGTAAATCGCCTTGTCGGCGGAGGCGGAGAGGGACACGTGGTTCTCCCACCCCTCCGGGGCGTCGGATATCATGCCCAGGGCGTCCAGGACGCCTTCCTCCAGCTGGTTGCGGTAGCCCACGAACATGCGCCTCTGCTGGTGGTATTTGAACTCTCCTTCGGCGTCGAGAAAGCCGGTGTAGGGGACGCCGCCGATTATGGTCACCGGCACCTCGCCGCAGCCTATGTCCAGCTCCCCGCACCTCTCCATCATGAGCTCCAGATTCTCCTCGTCTTCGTTGACCTCGTATGTCAGGACCTCCAGCCGGGAGTAGTTGCCCTCCAGCTCGCTCAGGAAGTCCTTCTCCGCAGCGCACTCCGGGCAGCCGATGCCCCAGAAGAACTCCAGGGTGGCGGTCTTCTCCTGCGGCGAGGTTTCATCTTGCTCAGTAGTCTCATTAGTCGAATTGTCCTCTGTTTTGTCCCAGGGACAGAAAACCTCGCACCGGCCCTCCGAGCAGCGCATCTCGTAGGGACAGTCGGACCGTATTGCGTAGGCGTAGGGGAGAAGGCAGTCGGAGTCCGACGAGCAGGGCTTGCCTATCTCGGAGTCGCTACCGAACTGGATTCCCTGAGGATAGCCTTCGGCGTTGCTTTCCGCCGGGCCGCTTTCCTGGGCGGCGTTGCTTTCCGGCAATCCCGACTCTTCCCCTCCGGCGAGCTGGCTGGATTCCTCCTGCGCCCCCTCCGGCGCTTCCGTCATGCTAGTCATACTCAGGCCCACGTACGCGCCCGCCAGCATCGCCCCTGCCAGCCCGATAACCAGGAATCGGCCGTCCATATTAAAGATATGCTTTTATTGATTAGTTTGTAATGAAACAGTACATATATATTCGTTTCATTTATTGAAACAAATTCGATATGGGCGGGGAAAACCGGTTCCTTTTCGGAATTATATTGATAGCGGGGTTTATAATGGCGGTTTCGGCCGCCTCGATGTACGCCCAGTCCCATATCGCCGAGGGCACGACCTGCGGCTGCGATTTCCCGCTGGAGCTGCTGATACCGCTCCTCTCGTCCACGGGCCTGCTGGTGGGCACGCTGGCCTATTATTTCATGTCCTCCCAGCTCAGGGAGCGGGAGAAGAAGGACCTGATGCCCCTGCTGTCGCTGCTGGAAAAGGACCAGAGGGCCGTGCTGGAGGAGCTCCTCGGAGCAGGCGGAAAGATGACCCAGTCGCGGATTGTATCCAACACGGGGATGAGCAAGGTCAAGGTCTCCCGCGTCATCTCCGGCCTGGAGGCCAGGGGCGTGGTGCGCAAGACGGGCAAGGGCGTCACAAATTTAATCGAGCTGAAAGGCGGGTTTAAGGATATATTGTCCTAATGAAAGGAATTCTGGTCAGGGACGCGAAACCAAAGGATTTGCCGGAGGTCGTGAAGATAAACCGTGCGCTCCAGTACCCCAAACGGACGGACGGCTTCTTGGTCTGCAGAAAGTCGGTAGATGATTTAAATAAACTTTTGGAGGTTTGCGCGCGCTTCCTCGTAGCCGATGCCGGCGGCAGGGTGGTCGGTTATCTCATCGCTCTGGACGATACCAAGAATCCGGGGGATAGTGAGATATTCTCGTTTTATGCGAGCAGATACACGAATTTCATATTCATCGACCAGATAGGGGTCCTTCCGGACTACCAGAGGCAAGGCGTCGGGAGGGAACTGTACGAAGAGCTCATAAAAAACGAGAAGAGGAGAATCCTGTTGGACATAATAATCGAGCCCAGAAACCAGCAGTCGATATCCTTTCACGAGGCAATCGGTTTCAAATCCACAGGATATATAACCCCATGGAAGAATGGTTCGAAAGCCATGGTCTATGAGTTCGAGGGCAAGCGCTAAAATCCGCTGTACCCTTTCAAACTTATCGTCCGCCCATTTCTGACGTGCTTCAGCTTCGGCTTCTCCCGCCGCTTGGCCGACAGCACCTTCTTCCGCTTGCGCGGGCGCATGTCCTTCATCTCCTTTCGCAGTCGCTTCCTCTTCTTGGACGGCCCCTTCTTGCGCGGGCGGGACTTTTTGACTTCCGCCACCCCGGCGAAGGTGTCGATTCTGATGTCGAACCTCTTTGACTCCAGAAAGGCCTCTAGGTGCGACAGCAGCTGCTCGCCGGTCTGGTTGCTGAAGCTTTTAGTGGCCATCTGATTTATTAGGCGGGAAGGGTTAAAAGGGTATTTGCCTTTTATACCTTGGATTTTAAATATAAAACGTGTTTTAAGATGCCTATAAACATAACCAAGATGTCTCCGAACGGGCAGATAGTCATACCGGCTGAGATTCGGAAGGCGGCAAAGCTCAAGCCTGCGACCCAGTTCCTAGTTGTGACTAGAGGGAACGACCTGGTTCTAAGACCCATAACAGAGGATGAAATCCTGCATGAGCTCGAATTGATGGAGAGCATAGACAGGGCCGAAGAGGATTTCAAGGCCGGAAGATACGTGGAGGCTGACACATCCATGTCCGTTGAAGAGATCGACGAACTTCTGATGTCCTAAGATGAGAATTCGCTTCTCTGAGGAGTTCAGGCGAGAGTATAAGAAAATAAGGGATTCCTCACTGAGGAAAAGGCTACTGAAGGTCCTGAAGAAACTTAAGGAAAGGCCGGAGGCCGGCAAGCCCCTGAAATACGGTTATAAGGGGAAAAGAAGGATAAGGATAGGTCATTTTAGACTTGTGTATTCCATCGAAGGCGATATCTTGATGGTCTCATCCCTTCAGCATAGGAAGAAGGCTTATAAAAATGATCGATAAACAGCGACCACCCAAAATACTCAAGAAGCTGGAAGAAGAGTACCCGCGCGCGCATATTGCCCTGCACTACTCCGACCCCCTCCAGCTGATGGTTGCCACCATCCTCTCCGCGCAGTCCACCGACGCCCAGATAAACAAGATAACGCCCGCGCTCTTCGAGAAGTACGAGAGCGTCGAGGACTTCGCCGAGGCCGATTTAGAAGAGCTGCAGAAGGACATCTACTCTTCCGGCTTCTACAAGAGCAAGGCAAAGAACATCAAGGCGGCCGCCAAGAAGATCATGGACGAATACGGCGGCGAGGTCCCGGACACAATGGAGGGGCTGACAAGCCTACCCGGCATCGCGCGCAAGACCGCCAACATAATCCTGTCCAACGCATTCGGCAAGGTGGTGGGCATAGCGGTGGACACGCATGTCAAGCGCCTGTCGCGGAGACTGGGCTTCACCGAGGAGAAAGACCAGGACAAGATAGAGCGCGATTTGATGGAGCTCTTCCCCAGGAAGGACTGGAAGAAGATAAATTATCTGCTGATAGACCACGGGCGCGCGGTGTGCCGGGCCAGGAAGCCCAAGTGCCCGAAATGCGCCGTCAGGGGGCTGTGCCCATCAGCCGCGCTTTTTCTCGAGGAGCACTATGGCTAAGATTATGTTCACCGCCACGGCGAGGACGACAATGGCCCAGATTACCGCCTCCTCGTCGAAGACTATCGCTCCCCCGGCGGGCGCTTCGGTGATGCTCACCGCCGGGGCTTGCCCCTCCTCCTCGGGCTCGCCGACGCTCACGTAGAGCACCTTCTCGAGAATCGGCTCCCCGCCGCTGCTGACGGTGGCCGTGAGATTGTACAGGCCCGCGTCCGCGTCTCCGGGAATCGA
>CAZTIX010000036.1:0-7085 GCA_964613935.1 uncultured archaeon | reverse complement strand
CACCGGACGTAGAAGGGGCACAGCAGGTTGTACCCCTTTTCACAGACTCTGCCGTCTTTGAATCTCGCCCAAAGTTTGGGGCAGTACAGGTATAAGTCATGTGAGAATACCACTACCGGAATGCCTCTCTTCTTTGCAGCCAACATCGGCGAAGGCGAGAGGCTTCTGGCAAAATTGTGAATATGCACGATATCTGGCCGGAACTCGTCCATAACCCTTTTAGCCCGATAGTAGTATTTCAGGCTGAACCAGCGGCTTAGGAACGAACCTAAACCTCGGTCTCCCGCGAATATTCTTGCCTGATGGTTATTTTTTTCCAAAAGTTTTTTGATTTCTAGAACTGTCCTTTCTGTCCCTCCCCCCTCAATATAATCGTTTGTCAGCAATATTCTCATCTTATTTCTTCATGGATTCTTATATCGCCAAAGAACGTTTGGCAGCCCTCTCCAAATCAGTAGCGAGGAGAGAAAACATATCGGCAGTGCGATGAACGCAGTTCGGATCAATCTGCCGGGACTCGTCTTTTTGCCTTCAGTCTCTTTTCCAGCACACGCCCGTGCTATTTTACTGGACTTTAGCATGTCTCTTCAGGTTTTAATACTTATATTTCTCCGGATAAAAGGCTTCTTGAAACCTGGTTGAAAAGGTTGTCCACAAGAGTCCGCGGCATCTATCCGATGAGCTCCCTTAGATTCCTGCCCTCTCCTCGCAGCAAGCGGACCCCGACCCAGGCAGCCCCCAGGGACTGGCCGATAAGCCAACCATACCCCACGCCGATTACGCCGAAGTAGGGAATCAACCCAGTGCCCAGAGCCAGGCATGAGGAGTAGAGGAGGATGGTCACCGCCGTGAACTTTCTTACCTCCTTCCGTATCTTTTTTACGGTCAGGTATATCTGATTTATCCCCATCGGGACCAGAGACAGGGCCAGAACCCTCAGAATCGGAGCCGACTTGACGTACTCGGCTCCGAAAATCGACAGCACGAACTCGCCGAACACGAAGAAGAGCACCAATCCGCCCAGAATCACCAGAAATAGCGGCTTAAGGGCCCTGCTCACCCCCTCCCGGACTCCGTTTCCGTAGGAGCAGTCCATCAGGAGGGAGAGCCCCACCGGGCCCATGAATCCGAGGAACGCGAAGAACATGTGCCAGGGAATGTAAAACAGGGCCGTCGCCTCGCCGGAGGTCAGGGTCAATATTATTATCGGGAACAAATGCTTGGGGAGCTGCGAGAAAATGGAGGATACGTAATTGCCGGCCAGGAAAGCGTAGATTTTCTTGACTAAGTCTTTGTCGATGCGGATTCTGATTTTCGGATAGAGCTTTATGACGAGGGCCAGCGAGAGAAGGAGCGCGAGCGCCAGCGAGAGGGCGTAAGACGTGAAGATTCCAACAGCCCCCAGCATAACCAGAAGCGGCAGAGCCACGACCTTCAATGCCGACTGCATCAAAGTCTTTATGAAAAGGAAGTCGGCCCTTTTGCGCGCCACGAACATGCCGTTGGAGAGGTAGAAGAGGCAGGCGAATACTGCGGCGCCTACGAACAGAAGGCCCTGAGGAAAGCCCAGCAGGGGCTCCAGCTTGGGGGTCAGGAGACCGGCGAGCAGGATGAAGGCGCCGGACAGGAGGAGCGAGACCAGCGCCGTGAAGGCCATGGAGCCGAAAACCAGTTCGCACCTTTTCTTGAGTTTCATCGACGGCACGAACCGCACCAGCGTCAAATCGAACCCGGAGGTGGAGAACATCACGAACAGGCCCACCAGGGATATCAGGGCGCTCGCCAGCCCGATTGCCTCCGGAGCATACAGCCTCGCCGCGATTATCCAGAACAGGAGGCCGCTGCCGGCCACGACCAGGTTGGACAGCATCAGGTAGGACGCGTTCGCATAGAGGGCATCGTGCGAGATGTAGCGGAATTCTTCGATCAATCGCCCCAGAATCTCTCGACCCAGGCTGAATTTCTTGGACCTGCCGCCGCCCGGTCCGCATCCTCGGCCGGTCTCCGACCCGCCCTTGCCCTTCAGGCGGCGTTCTCTTTTGACCTGTCCTTTATTGCCTTTTTTCGCCATTGCCTTTTTTGCGGATAATGCCTCATAAACCCTCATACTCCTTTAGGGTATCCCGAGCGATTTTGTTCCAGTCGAAATTTTTCCTTGCGTAGTTCAGACCGCCGGCCGAAAGCCTTCTTCTTAGCTTGGCGTCCTTCAAAAGCTTCAGCGTCTTGCGGGAGAACTCCTTCGCGTTTCCGTATTCGGCCAGCAGGCCGTTTTTGCCGTCTTCTATTACCTCGTCTATTCCGGGGACGTCGCACCCTATGACCGGCGTCCCGCAGGCCATGGCCTCCATGGCGGCTAGCCCGAGCCCCTCGTAGACGGAAGGCACCACCACGACCTCGCACCTTCCGTACAACTCCCGCAGCTCCTTATCGGAAAGGCCCTTCAGGAGCTCGATGTTTCTCCCAAGACCCAGTTTTTCTATTCGCTTTCTCAGCCGACCCTCCAGCCTTCCGCCGCCGACCATGAACAGTTTGGCGTCGGGGAGCTCTTCAGCGACCCCTGCCATGGCCTCGATTAGGAAATCCGCACCCTTCCTCTTGTTGAACCTGCCCACGAAGAGCAGGCTGTTCTGAATCTTCGGCCCCTTGGATGGATGGAATCTCCTGAAGTCTATCCCGTTCGGTATGACCTTTATCCTCCCTTCTTCTATGCCGTAGTGGCCGGCGACGGCCCTCTTCGTTGATTCCGAGACCGAGATTATCCGGTCGGCCTTTTTGTAGGCCAGCTTCTCAAAAAACGCCAGCACTCGCCTTGCCACATTCCTCGCAAGGTCTCCCGGCCCCCTCACGCCCATGTTCCTCCATTGCTGGTCGTAGGTGTGGTGAGCCGTATAGACCAGGGGAGCTTCCGTGCCCCCCGGGATGAAAAGTCCCCCGACCCCTCCCTGAACATGGGCTATCCGTATGCCATGCTTCTTTATGAGCTTCTTTATCCTCAGATTCAGGAGGAACGAGAAAAGGGCGCTTCCCCCCGCCTTCTTGGCAATCGGCAGAATGCGCACGTGGTTCTCTGCGTCATTTTCGCAGGGCGAAAAAACATAGAATTCTAAATCGCGGGAATTCGCCCTCATGCTCTTCAGAAGATCCTGAACGTGCCTCCCTATCCCGCCCTCCAGCGGCAGGAAGTCGTAGGTGAAGATGCCCACTCTGACAGGCCCTTTTCCGCCTTTTGACTTCCTCTTCATCTTGTATTTGAATCTGCAGCTCCCCCCAAAGCGGATTCATACGCTTTGATCGTCTCGTCCGCCGTGTTGTCCCAGGCGAACCTTTTTGCCGCCCTGGCCGAATCCCGTTCTGACTTTTTAAGGAGTTTTTTGTCCATGAGAACGCCAACTATAACCTTGGCCAGACCCTCGGAATCTTCGGGCTCCGCGACCAGTTTGTCGTCTTCCGCAAGGTCGGGGAGGCTGCCGACCCTCGTCACCGCGACTGGCCTGCCGAAGTGCAGGGCCATGCCGCCGACGCCGCTCTGGGAATCGAAGCGCTTGTAGGGAAGGACCACCAAATCGGACGCCGCGAAATAGCGCTCGATTTCCGATTCCTTCACGAAGCCCAGCCTTTTGACGATTTTGTCCCCCAGTCCCTCCTCGTCGATTATCTTCCGGTACTTATGCCACTCCTCCCACGGCTGGCCGGCTATCATCAGCCTTGCGCCGCCGACCTCTTTCGCAACGGAGCCGAAGGCTTTCAGGAGAACGTCGAGCCCCTTGTAGTCCCTTATGTTTCCGAAGAAGAGCACTATCCTCTCGCCGCTTCCCAGCCCCAAGCGCTTCCTGGCGTCCTTCTTGCTCATCCTCTTTCCGCCCCCCGGCCGCAGGAGGCCCGGCGGTATCACGGAAATGCGCCTGCCGTCGACCCCCTTCAGCTCGGAGAGCTTCTTCTTTCCGGATTCTCCGTGGACTATTAGGCGGTCCGCCAGGCCGATTATCAAATCGTCCAGGGCATCGGCTATGCAGTTCCTCTCGTGGGAGAAGACGTTGTGGAGCGTGACGACTGTTTTCATGCCCCTCATCCTGGCCAGGAGCAGGAGCGTGAAATAGACGGGGGCCAGCGGATAGGACCACCACTGGGCGTGCAGGATTTTCCCCTTCATGCCAAGCCCCGCCCGAACCCAGGAGACAGGGTCGTAATACGTCAGGATGTTCCTGACTTCGCCGCCATCCGGGAAAGCGCTCGCGTCTCGGCTGCCCGTTCGGGTCCCGCCGGGATAAAGCAGCTCAGGGTAGATGCTCCTGAAACCGATGAACTCCATCTCGATTCTTTTGCGCAGGGCTGCGAGCAGTTCCCGGCAATAGGGGCTGATTCCCTTTATGGGCGGCAGCGTCCCGACAAGCGTCGCAATGAGCCCCTCTTTTTTCCCCGCAGTTTCCCTACCCGCAACCTTCATCCTCTCTTTCCTTCGCCGGACTGGCGCATCCCCGTTCTGCTCGCAGAAAAGCCGTATGCGGTTATCGCAAGCCCGAGCGCCAGCAGGATTATGTAGAGAGCTCTTAAAAGGAACTCCGCGCCCTCCCGCGCGAAAGCGAAAAAATCCCAGAAGACGAAAAGCACGCCCAGAGCAGCCATCGAACCGCCGATTAGCCCGAAGAATTCCCCGGAATGGCAGTCCTGATAGGTCTTGAGCATGGCCACGCCCTCCCTTGTGGCGTAATTGCGGACGCTGGATATCAGCCTCGACTTGCCGGAGCGGCGTCTGAAGGTTATCGGCAACTCCGCTATCCTAAGACCGAGCGCCCCGGCCCTTATTATCGTCTCGTGGACGTGGGTGTAGGAGGTCTTGAGCTCCAGCCCCTCGGCCGCCTCGCGGGAGAGGGCCCTGAATCCGGTCTGGGCGTCGGTCAGCCTGACTCCGGAAAGCAGGGACGTGGCGAAGGTGGCCGCGTGGTTGCCTACGAGCTTGCTGAGGGGCATGTCCGTGCTTTCCAGGCTCCTGACGCCCAGCACCAGATCCGCCTCGCCCTTCAGCACAGGACTCACCAGGGCGGGAATCTCCCTCCCGTCGTACTGCCCATCGGCGTCTATGTTGACTATGACGTCCGCTCCCATCGCGAGCGAGGCCCTGAGGCCTCTCCTAAACGCCGCACCCAGACCCCTGTTATTCCCGTCCCCGACAACTCTGTCCGCGCCCGCCATCTTCGCCGCCTCGCGGGTGCTGTCGTCGCTCCCGTCGTCTATGACCAGCACCTTCACCTTGTCTGTGCCGCCTATTTCTCTCGGAACTGCCTTTATGACGCTGCCTACGGACGCTTCCTCGTTGTAGGCCGGTATCATGACGACCAGGGTCTTCGCTTTCATGCGGTCTTGGGCTCCTTCCTCGTTTGAGGTCAGCTCGATGAAGCTTTTAAAGGGTTGACGGATAAAAAAAGCCTTTCTGTTCAACGCGGTTTTTATATCGGACTATCCGGCTTTGCTTGCGGAGCTTCTATGGCCATGGCAGAGATAACGAATACCAGAATCCCGCTGGCGAGGGAGACAATGTACGCGGTTGAGCTCGCCGCCAACATATCGAGCCTATACAGCATCAAAAACCAGGTCAAGAATGCCAGGAATGATACCAATAGATAGTGAAGCAGATGCGGACTCTCTGCTAGGTAAGTTACCCTCTTCCAGCCCACCGACAGTGCTAAAATAGCGCCGAGAACGAAGACTGCCGCTAGTAGATAGTCTAGCCCCAAATACCTGTCGATAATGGTTGGATTGAATTGGTAGATTAGCAGCAAGACTAAGCACGCCATCAGAAGAGAAACGAAGGCTGTTCTTATGGCCGTGCCAAAGCCTAGAGTGACGTCCCTGGAGATAGGGCCCATGGGATTAATTTTCATCACGACTCCCCCCCATTTCCATCTATAACGCCGATATGTATCCTCTGACCCGGATCGGCGTATAAAACCGAAACGCCCCATTTTAAATAGTTCTCTACTCTGTCAAACTCGCCCTTGGTTTCCAGAACGTTGTTGTTGGACAGAATCAATTGCGTGGGGGTGCCCTTCTTTGCGAATTGCAGTCTTTGTTGTTCATGTTCCCTCGCCCCTCCAATTTTTATCACATCACCGGAGGGCAGCACGATGCCCCAGTATCCAAGACCTTCGAACTTATAGCCATAGGCAATCTTTCTAAGGGCGCCGGGTACCGAAACTTCGGCGTCAATGGCGCAATCAAGGCGCCCGTCCCCCAGCTCAAATATCAGCGAAATGGATTCAGGATCTTTCTCAGGATTTGAGTAGGTTATGACCATCTTCCGCCCGTCAACTGCAATATCCACAGAATCGGTACTGTCAAACCAGGAGTCGTAATCTCCGAACACCCTTTTCTCAAGGTCCCCGTATCTGACCCTCATGTCCCAGGGCTTGAACTCCAGGACCTTTGACCCCTCATAATATAGGCTCGCCCCCTCCGCCGGCTTTTTCTGTGAGGAATTCAGATAGAATTTTTCGCCTTCAATGTATTTTCCACTTTGCTCCCCGACATCAATCTCCAGAGCCTCCGACGGGTTAGTCCTAAAAACCGAAAGCCCCCATCTCGGCATGTTCTCAACTCTCTCAAAATTCCCGCTAGTGTTCAGGACCACTTTGTTCGAAGCCATCAGCTGATAATCCGTCCCCTCTCCGAGTTCCGCCCCCCCATACGAGTGAATGCCATCTCTGCGGATTTCTATTTTTTCTCCGGTAGGAGCTATGATGCGGTCGTAGTCTAAATTGGAAAATTGATATCCGTATTCTATGTATTCGAATCTCGGCGGTTTCCTGACCTCCGCATCCACCCCATACAAAAGCGTGCTCCCATCCAGCTCGAATACCTGGCTTATCCTGCCCGGGTCCTTGCTCTCGTTGTAGTAGCTTATGTTGACCCTGTTCCCCTCCACCTCGACGCTCTTGGAGTCGCTGCCGTTGAACCACGCATCCCCGTCGCCATTGTGAGAAAAGACCCTCTTATTCTGGAACCAGTACTTCACTCTAGTTTCCCTGGCATCAAACACCAGTAGCTCCTCTGCTCCTTTGTGAAGGGAGACGCGGTTGTCTCCGATTCCC
>CAZTIX010000035.1:0-7239 GCA_964613935.1 uncultured archaeon | reverse complement strand
TGGACGTCGACGATGCGTCTGAGTTCGCCCAGCGTCAGGGGCCTCTCGGTCAGTATTTGTACCTCCGTTCCGCCGGTGAAGTCTATGCCGAGGGGAATGTTCATGGCCACGGGAATCAGGAGCAGCCCTATCAGGGGCGTTACAAGCATCAGCGCCCGGTAGTCGACCTTTGAAAAAACCCTCTCATAATAGCCCATGGCTCGACCTCTTTTTAAGAAATCTGTAGTATTGATACTCGATTTATATAAATCCCGAACGGGTCGCGCCGCTCAGTTGTGACAAGCCCCGGGAGCCTGTGCGCATATGTTGCTGGCGTCAAGGTAATACCACCTGCTGGTGAAGATGGTCCCTGATTCCAGCGGGGGCTCGTCGGCCACACACTGGAGCCCGTAGTGGGATATGTATGGCCATATGGCGGTCTTGCCCTCGGCATTTATGAGATTGGTAGTTCCTATCAGATTGGCGCCCCCTTCTCCGTTGAATCTTATGGTCGCGAGGGACCAGGCCACCTCGGTGGGCTCGCAACTCATATTGAAGGCTTTTTTGTAAAGACTGTGGTAAGTGCTCTTCATGTCCTCGGACATGATCTCCCTCACCTGTCTTGTGAAGTCCGTTTTAATGGGCTTGTCGGTTCCCACCACGTAGGTGTCAAGAGCGCTCTGCAGGTAGTTCTGGAAGAACACTTCCCGAGCGTCGGAGTGGATGGCCTCGGAGATGAAGGCCAGTTTGTGCTCCTCGCCCGCTCTGGCCACCGTTATCTGGTGGTTGTTCTCGTTGATGTAAAGGGCCGCTATCAGCATCGTTATGGAGAAGAAGAAAAAGCCGAGAAAGGGTGAAACTAAGTAGAATCCTTTTTTGGATTTGCGGGCTCTTGAGAGCATTTTCATCGGTTAGAGCAGGTCGGAGCCGCGGTAGGTCGCCTCGTATTCCTCTCCGTCTATCAGGACCGTTACGTCGCTGTTGAGGTCGGTCAGGACCGTTTGGTTGTAGAGGATTTCCTCGACGAACACCTTGATGGGCAGGCCCGGAGTCGCCGGGTTGTAGAATATGGAGGCTCCGGGGAAGCTGAAGCCGGAGCCGCCCTCTTCGCCGAGTATTATGTCTATCGAGCCGTGCTCGCCCGGTGAGAAGGGGGACGGGCCGGAGGCGGTATCCACGTATCCCAAGACCGCCGAGGCCGCCTTCGCCTGTATCAGGGTGTTGGAGGGCACGCTCACCTCCTCGGTGTAGCCCCCGCTGCCCATGCTCAGGGAAGCGTCGGGGGAGCTGCCGGGTATCTGGCTCCCTGCCTCGGCGTTCCATAAGGTGATAGTGACGTTCTGGGTAAGCACCTCCCCCCGGCGGTTCTGCACCTTGACCTTCACGAAGGCGGGGCCGGTGTCGCAGTCCGCCTCCAACTCTATTGTCTGGAGAGCCTCCCCCACCGTGATGGAGTCGGAGAATCCTGGGGAAGTGCACCCCTCCGGCAGGGAGACCACGGTGGCCTTGACCATCTTGCCGGGCGTTATGGAGAAGGTCCTGCAACCGCTGTCGGAGGGCGACAGGGAGGCGGAGTCCAGCTCCGAGCCGCCCAGCTCGTTGACCGTTATCCTGCCGCTGTCGAGGGGGCCCTGCCCGGACGTTGCGCACACCTCCAGAGAGCCGCCGGCCGCGGACGGGAGGGGCCGGAGCCTTATGGTGCGGTAGACTGTGTCGCCCCCCACCAGGTAGAAGCGGTTGTCCTCTCCGTTGTACCCGGCATATCCTGTTTTGGTGGCGGTGAGATAGTAATACCTGCCTGCCATGGCGTTTATGGTGCCAGTGCCGTCTATCACGGAGCTCTCTTCTGTTATGTCGTCGCTGTCCCTCACCACGCTCACGGTGGCTTCTATGGACTCGCCCGTGGAGGTGTCATAGGCTGTCACCCCTATGTTGCCGTGGGTCTCCACCGGCATGTTGCTGTCATCCCTTATGTAGTTGAAGCAGTCGTCCGGGATGGCCAGGTTTATTACGCTGTCGTCGGCGTTCACATTGCGAGGGCGCGAGGTCTGCTCCTTTCCGTTGGGGCAGCCGACCGTGGCCTTTACGAGCTGCGGCTCTATGCCCGGGAACTCGAACAGCTTCTTCCTGCCCGTTCCTCCGGAAAGCGGATTGGAATCCTTGTCCAGGATTGTGACCGTGAGCGGTTCATTGACGGTGCCGATGAGCTGCACCGTGACTATCATGCCTTCCTCAGCCGGCGCGGTGGCGTTGCAATCGCCGCAATCGAGAGGGCAGCCGACGCAGGTCTCCTCCGGCGCGCATGTTCCGTCACCGCAGACGGGAGCCCCGCCGGGCATCGCAACGAGCATGATTATGACAAGAATCAGCAGGATTATGGTTAGCGGGAAAAGCACCGCTGGCAGGTTGTACTTCTCGAAGACTCGGCCTATGGGTATGTTGCGGTCCCAGAGCCAGTCGAGCACTGCCCAAGACCTGTCGTTGAGCGAGTCGAGCAAGGCCATCGCTAAGATTACGTCTGGGGGTTAAAAAATAGACTCATAATGGATTCGGAGGATAGATTCCCGCCCCGCCCAGCCGGGTCCACTCCCCGGAAGCCCCGTCGCAGGTGTAGGTGACTCCGCCGCAGATGAGCACGCTTCCAGCCTTGGAGGAGTCGCACTGCCATTCAGTCTGCGAGTACCAATGATATTCCCCACCAAGTGAGCTCAGTGACGCGCACCGCTTCACGTCCGACTCTGAGCTTATGTCGGAAACCCCTCCGCTCGGGTCGTACAGCATCTCGCAGGGCGTGCTGGCCGTGCAGCCGCAAAGGTCCTCGATCTCGCCGTCCGAGAAAGAGTAGAAGTCCTCGGCCGGCTCATCGTAGGTGTCTGAGTCTATCTGCCCGTCGCAGTCGTTGTCCAGACCGTCGTTGCAGATTTCCAGTCCCGTGGGGGAGCAGTCCTCGCAGTCGTCAAATCCGGAGTAGAGGCCGCCGCTCGCTCCGGAAAGGCAGAGCAGGTCGTGGGCCGTCACAAATCCGTCGCCGTTGACGTCGACACAGGGGGGAGGCCACGAGCCGTAAGGGGGAGCGCCCAGCACGGATATGGTGTCGATTACGCTTTTCATCACGGATATGTCCGAGGCGGTCACTCCGCTGACGCCGTCCAGGTCGCCCAGCCCTCCGCAGCTCAGCGGGCAGTACGCCTGCGCGGAGAGCTCGCCGGTGCTCTGGTCTATGGCGACCACCATGGCCTGCGTGGAGAACGGGTCGGTCCTCTCTCCCGGATGGTCCGCGGCGGGCTCGCTCTGGCCGCCCGAGGCGTGGATGTCCGCCATGGAGTATTCTTCCGTTCCGTCCACGTGGGGCCGGTCGTAGGGGAGTATCGAGTCCTGGCCGTCATCGGTTCCGGGGACGCGGAAATAGAGGAAGCCGGTGGTGTTGCTGTCCGTAGAGTTGCTGACCCGCACCTTGAGCTTGAGGGCCTGGTGGCACTGGGAGGAGTCGGAGGCCTGACCCGAGCACCCGGGCAGCCCCCGGCCGGCGCAAGATATGATGTTGTTCACTATAGGCTGGGCGAGGTTGGGGTTCCTTGTCCAGTATTTGTAGCAGTTCCTGACATCCTGAAGCGAATCGCAGTGGAAGTTGGAGGGGCATTCCAGCGGATTGACGTTGTATGCGTCCGGGTCCGCCACATACAGCTCCGTGTCCTCCCATATCGCGGGGTCGTCCGTGGCCGAGCAGTTAACCGTGTACTTGCACTCGGAGGTCAGGGCGGCCGTTTCGGCCTCGTATGTCTCTTCCTCCGGGTTCCAGATCATGGGCACCTCGGCCGACTCGCCCCTGCCGCCGACAGTCACCTTGACCCTCTGGCCGGCCACCGGCTTGCCGTTCAGGGGGGCGAACTCCGCGGTTACGTTGAACGTCTCTTCCGGCCCCACCAGTCTGGGCGAGACGGAGCAGGACAAGGACGTGGCCGCGCCCTGGAGGACGGTAAAGTTGGATGAAAAGAGGCCCCTGTAGAGCTTGCCGTCCACGACCGACTTGGCCTCCAGATCATACTCGTACTCCCCTCTGAAGGGGACGAAGAAGCTCGTGGAGAAATGGCTGTTGGAGCCGCTCAGGGAGGTCTTGTTGACCACGACCCCGCCGGACCTCTTGAAGGCGACCAGCAGGCTGGCCTCGTGGACGGCCTCGACGGGAATCGTGTCTGTGCCGTTCCAGGCGGTTATGTTGAAGTCTATCACCACCGGTCTCAGGGGGTTAACGGCCCTCTCGCTTATGTGGAGCAACCCGACGCTTTTGTTGACCACGAACACGTCTATGGTCTCTGCCGCCTCGTTGGCGCCGTCTTTGGTCGCCCTGAACAGGATCGTCTTGCGCCCCTCCATGTCAGGGGCGGTCAGGTTGCACCACCAGCCGTCCGTGTGGTTGGCCTCCACGGTCTGCCCCCAGCTGGCCTCGCAGGCTAGGGTCACCCCGTCGCTCTTGCCGACTTCGGTCCCGGCCAGTTTTACCCTCCTGACCGTCGCTGTGAAGTTGTCCCCCTTGTAAAGTATCTGCGAAGGCACCGAGGGGCCGACGATGGTGAGGTTGGGGAGCGGGGGCGGGGGGGTGTCGAGCGTTATGTCGACTGTCAGGTTGTCGTCCGCGTCCACGCTCCGGCTCGAAGAACGGGTCTCCAGATAGCCTTGTGGCACGTTCTTGGCGTGGACGTATGCGTCCGTGCCATCCGGGAGCGTGACGTACTCGGTGTGCTCGCCGTCGGAGGAGAGGTTCATGGTCCGTATCTTGGTGCCGTTGTCGTGGTACAGCTCGACCGTGCAGTTGGCTGTGAGGACCTGGCTGTTGTTGCCGTGGACTATTGCCCTGACTCGCCCGGTGAGGTTGCAGGCGATGTCGAGGGTGACCAGCTCCTTGTCGCCCTCCGCTATCAGGAAGGGTCCCTCGCGGTCGGCGATCGAGCAGCCCGATGGGGCCCGGTTGATGCCGGCGAAGAACTGCCTGCCGGCTGGGAGACTGAATATGTAGCAGCCATCGCCGGTGGCCTGTCCCCTGAAGAGGGAGCAGTCGGAGAGGCGCCCGACCGCGTAGAGGTCGTCGTTCACATCGTAGACCCCTATCTCGCCGCTGTGCTCTATCGGCTCGCCGTCGCCCACCACGCAGACCTCCAGCTCACCGGTAGGAGTCTCATCGGGTGCCGTGGAGATTGGATTGAGGGGGACGGTGACGCTTCTCTGGTCGTTAGTCTCTATGATGAAAGACTCGCTCTTGCCGTAGTAATCGCCGTATCCCTCCGCGGTGGCGGTTAGATAATACCGCGCCTCTGCCCTCAGGTTGGTGAAGCTGCCCTGGCCGTCTATGGTCTTGCTGTCCTTTATGGTGTCGCCCGAATCAAAAAGCACCACGTTCGCCGTTATCAGGTCGCCGTTGCTGGCGTCCTCGACGCGGACCGAAAGACTGCCGAACTCCGGGGTCTCCGAGCAGTAGTCGGAGGGCAAGGTGACTCTTATCACGTTGTCCTCGTCCAGGTCGATCGAGGGCGAGGATACCGGATTCCTGGAGCTCTGCTGGGAGGATATCTCGGCGCTTACCGTCTCGGCCTTCACGTCGGTGAAGGTTATGGCCCAGTTCTGGTTGCTCTTCCTCGCTATGACCGCCCCGCTCTGCTCCTTGAGGCTGGCGTCCAGGTCGCTGCATAGGGTTCCCCCGTCCACGAACACCTTGACCGTCCGTCCCTCGGGCTCCGAGGTCTCGCAGTCCTGCGGACAGGAAGCCGCGGTCTCGTTGCCGGAGCAAATGCCGTCGCCGCACTCGGAGGCCGGCTCGGAGGGGGGCAGCATGATGAGAAAGACCGCCAGCGCGGCTATTCCTATCAGCAGCAGGGGGAACAGCAGGGGCGGGATTCCGTGGTTGTCAAAGAACTCCCCCAGGCGGAGGGCATCCAGCAGGTCCCAGGAGATGCCGTTGAGGGTGGTGGTGAGGGACATGATTTAAATTAGGGAAGGGGATTTAAAAAGTGAGGGACCTTTATCCCTCAACCTTTTAAAATTAGAATATTGTCCCTGCGCCGCCTCCGAAGGCTATGCTGGTAAGACCTGCGCCCACCTTCTGCAGTACAGTCATCGCAGCCCACCCTCCAGGCACTAAAACGAAAACTATCGCTACAAAAATCACTATCGCAGTGATTATCGCCGCCAACCAGTTGAAGCCGTCGTCGCAGTCCGGCTCCCCCACGCAGGTGGAGTCGGCTCCGTCGCAGTTGTTGTCCCAGCCGTCGCCGCAGAAGGTCTTGGTGGCGATGGCGTCGGGCGACTCGCCCTCGCAGGGCAGGGCCTCGCCGTAGGCGCCGAAATATGTCTCGTAGGTCTCGCAGTCGTAGCTGTGCTCGTCGCACTCCTCGCCCTTCTCGGGCTCCTTGGGCTCGCCGACCTCGCTCCACTCCGGGGCCTCGCCCTTGCTGCAGACCCGCGCGCTGCCGCCGCAGGCCCACCACTCGCAGTTCAGCTGCAGGGTGCACGACTCCGGCGACTTGAGCGTCTCCGCTTGGTCCACGTCCACCCATCGGGGCTCCTCCCCCATCCAGCTGAGGGTCATGCAGACCGAGTAGTCGCCGTCGTCTATCCCCGGGATGCCGTTGTTGTCGCGCTTGATGTCCCAGCAGGGCGTCTCCCAGATGCACTTGCAGTGGTTCTCCTCCGCCTCCATGGAGGTCCGGTCGGTCAGCCCGTCGCAGTCGTTGTCCAGGCCGTCGTTGCAGATTTCGTACTGGGAGTAGGCGCTCAGGTTGGTCATCCGCTCCTGGCACTCGCTGCAGAAGGCGCTTATGTCCGGGCGGTTCTCGTTTATCAGGGCGTCGAGGCAGAACAAATCGTCCTCGTCTGTTATGCCGTCGTCGTTAACGTCGGCGCAGGAATTGTCGTCGACCCTGTCCTGCACAATCCAGCTCTCCAGAATCAAGTCCTTCTTGTCCAGAAGGCCCTTCTCCTCGGCCAGGTCGCCCCTTCCATGGCAGCCGAAGCCGTAGATTCTAAGGCAGGAGTCTTCGATGGAGCCGTTTCCGGTCATCGATTCAAGGCAGTCCTCGTCTATGCTGTTTATGACGCCGTCCTGGTTGAAATCGGCGATGCTGAGAAGCTCCGGCGAGGGCGTGACTCCCCTCGTGGGCACGGGGGCCAGGAGCAGGGCCAGGGCGACCAGGGGGACGATTAGCCAGAATCTCGAACTCCCTTCCAGCATGCCTTCTCCAATGGGCCTCTGTTCCGCCATCTCGTTAT
>CAZTIX010000034.1:0-7257 GCA_964613935.1 uncultured archaeon | reverse complement strand
TCCAAGAAGCGCAAGAAGTCCTCCAAAGGCAAGAAGCCGGAGAAGAAGGAAGTCAAGCCGTTCCTGCTGAAGATTAAGGATGAAGCTTGATTTCCCTGGGAGAATCGCTTCATCTGCCCGCCGGAGAGTGCCGGAAGGCAGGTCTTGCGGTTAAGGACCGAAGCCGGGACTAGGTAGGCCCCGTCCGGCCCGCTTATAAAAAGAGGGATGCCCCGCGGGGGTTTTGATGTCCTCACCCGCATAAAATAGCCCCAGAAAGGGTAACGTTTTTATACTTATCGCCCTTAATCATACCCGAATTTTCGAACGCAAAATGAACACTTCCACGAAATCTATGGCGATGGTCGCGCTTCTGGCGCTTGTCGTAGCGCCCCTCGCGGCGGCGGCCACGGACGTTACTATAACTGTGGTGGACAAGGACGGAGACGAGATAGAGAACGCAAGGGTGACCCTGACCTACAAAGGCAACGACACCATAGTCGGGGGATGCGACGAGGATGAAACCGACAGCGACGGCGAAGCCGATTGCGACGACCTGGAGGACGGAGACGACTACCAGCTGGAAATCGCTCACGACGACTACAAGGACATCGACGACGACGAGGCCCTGGAGGACTACGACGAGGACGACGAGGAAATCCTGGTCGTCATGCGCCCGAAGGAGTTCGACCTGGACGTAACGGTCGAGGACCAGGACGAGGAGGGGATCGAGGACGCCAACGTGAAAGTGGTGAGCCTCGACGAGGACATCGAGGAGGACGACATCGACCCTGACGGCGACTACGACGTGGTCGTCTTCCCCGACGAGAAGAGCAAGTACGAGGCCTTCGGGTACGATGAGGACGACGACACGGACGGGAGCGGCGAGGTTGAATTCAGGAACTTGGAGTTCAACACGCTGTACAACATAACAGTGACCAAGAGCGGCTACCTGGACACGGATGTGGAGCACGACTTCCCGGACGAAGCCGAGGACGACGCCCTCGACATCGAGATGATCGAGCCGGGAACGGCGACCTTCACCGCAACCGTGAGGGACCAGGAAACCGGGGAGTTCATAGAGGGCGCCACGGTCACCGTGGTCAGCAGGGAGGACGACTCCCAAGGCACCGGGAGCACGAATTCCGAGGGCCAGGCCGGCTTCACCCTGGACACTCCGGCCTGCTACGACATAGCCGTGACGAAGGGGGGCTACAGCACCGACTCGCAGACGGAGCTGTGCCTGAGCAACGACGCAGACGCCACATCTCCCTTCTATCTGATTTCCCAGAACAACCCGCCCGTCGCCGAGGCGGGGGAGGACCAGCACGTCATGATAGGCGACAGCGTGACTCTGGACGGAAGCGGGTCGAGCGACCCGGACGGCGACGAGCTGACCTACGCCTGGACCGACAGCATAGAGATTCCCGACGAGGTGTCTCCCCAGGTGGTCTTCGAGAGCGCGGGGGAATACGCCATAACCCTGACCGTGAGCGACGGCAGGGAGAACTCCACGGACGAGGTGACCGTCCAGGTGGAGACTCCGGAGAACTGCGGAGACGGCATCTGCAGCCTGGCCGAGGACGCCACCGGGACGTGTCCGGAAGACTGCCCGGTCTGCCAGGACGACGTCTGCGGCGCCGGAGAGGCCGACGGGGAGACGGAATTCTACTGCCCGGTGGACTGCGGGATAGCCGTATCGTTCACCACGCTGAACCAGACACCGCTGACCGCCGGAAACACAACCAGCATCGTGGCCGTGGACCCGCAGAGCGGGGCCCCGGTGGCGGGAGCGGCCATGAGCGTGACTCAGCCGAACGGGACCGTGACGGCCCTGGAGCCGGTGGCGGGCCAGGCCCAGTTCACTTTCGGGCAGGCCGGGACCTACACGCTCGCCATATCCGCGGAGCAGTACGCCCCGATGGAGGCCGAGATAACCGTGCACGGAGGCGGCCTGGACGGAATCTGGCTGTGGATAGCGGTGATAGTCGTGGCGGCGGTGGCAGTCCTGCTCCTCATACGCTTCATAAACACGAGGGGCGGGAAGTCCGGCTACCGGGCCAAGAATTTCCGCCGCAGGAAGCCCTCCCTGAGGTCTGTGTGAGGGGCGGGCTTTCAGATTCTTTTTTTCTTTGTTTATTTTTTCTTTCCCGCATCCGCCATTAAAATATTAACAAGGGATTAGTGCCCCCATATTGGAATTTTAACAAAGCGGGGCCACAACTCAAAGGCCCTTGTAGAGCGGGATTCATAGAGTATCCGGAGCGAGCTAGGGGGCTCAAATAACGACCTTTTGGGGCAGCTCTTGCTCGCTAGCCTTAAGGACAACACCTTCTTCCACAGGATAACACACGCACCCATCACCGTCTCCAAGCTCTTTAGAAGGCGAACAGCTAGGATCGCAGTTGCATTTGAGGGTGTTTCCGCTAGCGGCTATAGCTACAGTCGCAGTAGTCGAAAGGTCAAGAAGCCCTCCGCTGCGAAGTATTGAGGTTCCGGGGTCTCCGCCGCTTGCCGAGAATTTAATCGAGTCGAACGCATATACCTTGTCTTTATCCTCTGAGCTCTTTATAGTGATTATCTTGTCTATACTGGCCTTTCCCACAGTGTAATCGCCGGGCTCCACCGAGATATCATCGCTAATTGCGCTGGTGGTGGCGGCTATGAGCCCATCCGCCACCGCGTAAACTACTGCTACTCTGCCTGCCAATTTGGCCGCTCTAAAGATGTCAGCACCGCTCAGACTTCTCCAAAACGCTAAGTAGCCTCGGACGCCCGAGGCAGCGCCCATATGAATGGCAACTCCCCCACCCACAGTCCTGGCAAGGCGAAGCGCGCCTGACTCCCCGCCGCCTTCCACTAGCTCAGGCATCTGATCGCAGGGGAAGTCTGCTGTACATCTTAATTGTCCTAAAACACCCTTGAGCGTCCCATCATTCTCTGATGAGCATCCCAGATACGCTCTCCCAACCCAGTGATAGAGGCTTCTCAGCCCAGTCATATGTGTGAATCCATGCGCAAGACCCTCGGCAGCCCTAACCAGTACGTGCCTGTCTTTCGTTTTTACTACGACATCTTGCGGCCCCGCAAACGCTATTGCGCCCTGCTCTGAGAAATCAAATTCAGTAGAGCCCGCAGTTTTGGACCTGCAGATTCCGACCTTGACCATGGCTGCCAAATCCTCACCATCCATACATCTTATCTCCCCGATCCCACAAACATCCTTTCCATTCCCACTATCGTCAAAATCATAGCCTTCATATCCCTCAGGACAGCTGCACTCAATCTCCAGCTCCTCCAGCTTGCTGATGAGCTCCGGGTCCCAGCGCTCGCCGGCCACGATGTCCTCGCCGCGCTTCTCCCCGGGGACCGTGGGGATGCTGCCGGGGACGAGCTTGGCGCAGTCCTTCGCCGACTCCACGGCCACGCACTTGGTGAGCACGTCGGGGTTGTCCTCCGGCCCGGCCGGCACGGTGTCCTCCCCGCAGTAGCAGGTGAGCTCTTCCCTTTCGAGCTTCCTGACGAGGGCCTCGTCCCACTTCTTGCCGCCGTAATCCTTGCCCACCTCGATGTCGGAGGCGTCCGGCCTGCCCCCCTTGACGCTCCCGGGGACTATCTCGTCGCACTCGCCCCTGACCGGCACGCACCTCCCGCTGTCGTCCAGTATGTGGCCGCTCCCGCAGCAGCAGTAGAGGTCTCGGCCTTCCAGAGTCGGGAAGTTGCCCAGCCTCCGCCGATCCCACTCCTCTTTCTGCCCGTCGTCGAGGGAGGAATAATCGCTTGTCCTGAGGTATTCGGGGCACTCCACCGCCCCCTCGCCGTGTCCCGACGCCTTCGCAATCTCCGCGCACTTCTCGTCGTTGGGGGTGGCCTTGGTCTGCTCGCACATCTTGCCGCCCGGATACTCGTCCAGGTCCTCGGTGTCCCTGATCTCGTAGCCCGACTTGCAGCAGCAGTCAACCGTGGAGCCCTTGAACTCCGCGGTCCCCAGCTTGAGCGCCGAGGCCGCGCCCTCCGCGCACACCTCCACGCCGCTCTGGCCGAACCTGGCCCTGCAGGCGTCGGTCTGGCCGCTCACGTCCACGTACTCGCAGACGTTGTTCTGGACGCTGACGGTCTGGCCCTCCTTCTCAACGCATCGGCAGCCGATGTCCTTGCCCTTGACCATGATTTCCGCGCCCTCCGCGGCCTTCTCGTCGGTGTAGTAGACCGCGTTGCCGCGGGCCTCGTAGGCCTCGCAGTCGATGCACCTGCTCTTGTCCTCGCTGAGTATCTTGCCCTCGCCGCACCAGCAGCCGGTCTCCTGCTCGTTACTGTACAGGGGGCCCTTGTACTGCTTGTACTCCTCCTCCACCCCGAGGATGTCGGGGTTGTTGGTTATGTAGGGGCGGTTGCCGAAGGCGTCCTTGCACTCCTGGAGGGTCCAGCTCTGGTAGACCACGCCCACCACCGACTCCGCCGCCATTGACGCGGGGACGGACAGCGCCAGAGCTAGCAGAAGGGCCGCCGCCCCTAGCGCCGCTCTCCTCCTCATTTCGACTCCACCTCCATCTCGAAATTGTCGTTCAGCTTTATCTTCTTCTGGGAGCCGCTCCGGACCAGGTCGCAGAACAGCTTCTCCCACGGCTGGACCTGCTTGCCCTCGACCTGGGCGCGGGCGTCGTGGCAGGCAAAGCCCTTCTGGCCCGCCGTGACGTGGCCCTTGTATTTATCGTCCACGCTAACATAAGCTTTGCAGTCCAGGGGGACCTTCATTATGGTGTTCCTGATGTAGTCTTCCACCTTGCCCACCAGGCCGCCCAATTCGGAGGGAAGCGAGGCGGTGCCCTCGAACTCCAGGATTATCTTGTGGTCGGCCGCGGCCCTGTCCCTGACCCCGCGGCTGGAGACGGTCCTGCTCTTGCCGGTGTTGGCCCTCGGGTCCACGCAGTAGGGCAGCGTGCCCACGGTCACCACGCCGTCCCCCAGGGCCATCAGCCCGTTCAGCTCGGGCAGGTCCTCGACGGCGCTTATCTCCTTGGTCGCCCCCACAAGCGGGTTTATGCCGACTCTGGAGGGCGCGAAGGTCTTCTTGGTCTTGACCTCGGTCTGCCCCTGCTGGACCAGCATGCCGTCCAGGACCAGGGTGAACTCGCTCTCCAGGCCGGGGTCGTTGCCGCTCCAGCAGTTGTCCCTGGAGTAGATTGTCAAATCGTCCTCCACCGTGGTCTGGCCCCTGCCGAACCGCAGCAGCCTGCCTCCGGTCTCTTGGAGGCTGCTCTCGGACTGCCCGCCTATCTCGTAGCAGGGGTTGCCGCTCAGCTCGTACCTGACCGAGTAGTCGAGGCTCTCTCCGACGCTTTCGCCGATGGAGTAGGTCACCAGGAGGTCTATGTCGTCGTCCATCAGGGTGACCAGCGGGTGGATGCGGGTGGCGTCCTTGCCCTTGGAGCCCTGGACCTTCCAAGACGCGCTCTTCAGCTCCACCGACCTGGTCGGGTTGAGGAGTGTCCCCCCGCCCATCCGGGGAGCGTCGGCCCTGTCGAGTATTATGTCTATCCGGAGCATTCCCTCGGGCCCCCCGGCGCTCAGGTGTATGCCGGTGGTCTCCCCTCCCAGGCTGTCGAAGGGCTCGTACCCGCTCTTGCCCACCTTGAGGTGGAAATGGCTCATGAAGCTGTTGAGTCCGAGGTTGTCGTAGGCGGTGTGGCCCACGTACACCCTGCAGTTGTCGTGGGTGTAGGCCATCTGCCACTGCTGGCCGTACGAGGGTCCGTAGTAGCTGCCCTGGCCCATCTGCCCGCCGGTGTGGTACATGACCACGTCGGGGTCGTAGATGGGAACCCCCAGCTCGCTCTCCACGCAGACCTGGATGGACTTCTCGTAGTACTGCTGCTGGTCGAACTCGTCGGGAACCCCGTTCTCGTTGGCGTCCTGCTCGCCGGAGGGATGCCACCGGTTGGGGTCGTCGGGGAAGGCGTCGATGTGGTCGGGCGCTCCGTCGCCATCGCGGTCCTCCGCCGAGGCTATTGCGCATCCGGTATAGTCCACCTGCGCCCCGGGAGCGGTGCCGGGGCAGTCGTCGCGCTCGTCTGGGACCCCGTCGCCGTCGGAGTCCTCGTCGCTGACCGTCGGGCAGCCATCGGCGTCAACGACGGCCTCGGGGGGGGTGTTGGGGCACTGGTCGAACTCGTCCGGCACGCCGTCGCCGTCGGAGTCGCCGTCCCCCACCCTTATCGTGAGTTGCCTCTCGTCGCCCTGGCAGTCTTCGCATCCGGGAATGGACGCCTTGAGGGTGGCCCGGTAGTCGTCCTCCTCCGAGGGCGCCACGAAGGGCATTGCGTATTTCCCCTCGCCGGAGTCGACCGTCCGGACCGTGCCGGGCGACACGTCGCCGGTCAGCTCCACCAGGACCTCGATGCCGTCGGCCAGTATCTTGTTCTGCCCGGCCCTCGGCACGGCCCCCCCGGTGGCCGGCTGGTTGTTGACCCTGAGTATGAACTCTATCTCCTTGCTCTCTCCCGGCTGCGCTTCGACTACTGTGCCGGGTATCCCGTCCAGGGTGACCGTGGCGTACTTGTCGACGGTTGCCATGTCCACCCTCCCGCACTGCCCCTTGGTGACTTGGGAGAGGGCGAAGCCCTCCTTCTTCTCCTTGACTATGCCGTCCTCGTTCACCACCACCTTGACCGTCACGGAGCTGACGTCGGAGCTGAACATGGCGTGGCCGTCGCTCTCGGTCTTCTTGGTCTCCAGCATGCGGTCGCACTGGGCGTCGGCGCACAGGGAGACGTCCGCCCCGGCCAGCGGCGAGCCGTCGTTGCTCACCGCTATGCAGATGGTCTGCCCCGCGTCCAGCCGCACGTTTATGGGGGTGACCCGGTCGGGCTGGACCGTGGTGGGGCGGTCGGCGCCGTTGTAGGTGGCGTAGTCCTGGGCCGAGACTATGGGATACACCTCGACCTTGGTGAGGGCTCCCCGGCTGTCCGTCTTCTCGGTCGGGATGCCGCGGAAGAGGGCGCAGCCGTCGGAGGCGGTCATCTTTCGGTATTCCCCGTCCCAGCTGGGGCCGCCCATGTCCTTGTCGTAGAGCAGGACCTCCGCGCCGCTCACCGGGTCGTTGGCGGTGTCGGTGACGCAGACCTTGACGTCTCCGGTCGCAGCGGCGTTGGGCGGGAGCGCCTCAAAGGTTATGTTCATGTCGGTCACACCCTCCTGGCGCGGGATTAAGCGGTGGGTCTCGGTTTCGGCGGCGGGCAGGCCGTCGTAGGGGATCTCCCGGCCGCGGAAGCCGTCGGC
>CAZTIX010000033.1:0-7285 GCA_964613935.1 uncultured archaeon | reverse complement strand
TGCTGGAGATATTCGAGAAATACAAAAAAGACGGCATGCCGGCGGCCAAGCCCGAGCTGGACGCGCTGTTCTGGGGCAGGATGGACCCCCGATACCTCAAGACAAGGGTCTGCGGCGGGGAGAGGAAAATGGAGGTGGCCGAGAGGATATCCAGGGAGAGGGGCGTGGAGCTCAGGGATTTCATGGCGGTCGGCGATTCCATAACCGACATAGACATGCTCGAAGGCGTCAAAAAGGCCGGCGGCCTGGCAATCTCCTTCAACGGCAACCAATACAGCGCGCCCAAGGCCAGTCTTGCCGTCAGCGCGATGAGCCTGATGGCCCTCAGGCCCCTGGTGGACGCGGCGGAGGACGGCGTGGACCCCCTGGACTTCGCCGAGGACTGGAGCTGCTCCGGGGACAAGCTGAAACTTCTCAGACCGGAGACCCGCTCCTATTTCGAGGAGCGCGGCCTGAAGCCCAGATATGACGAGATATTCGAAGAGGGACTGGAGGATATCGTCCACCGACAGAAAGAGATGAGAAAGGCGATAAGGAAGGAATACGGGGACCTGACCTAGCTCCTTATCACACTCTCCGGCCCCAAATACCCGCGATACACCTTCTTCACCCTGTCGCCCTCCCTGACGGATTCGTACATGTACAGGTAGACATTCCCCTTGATTTTCTTCCTGACCACATGCATGCAGTTATTAGGGTCTTCAACTATAAAAATAGTTAGGTACTACCTACAAACACTCGCACATGCGAGTGTTATAAGAATCGTCAAATTTTTATCCAATCTACACTAAAATAGTTAGGTACTACAAATGTTCAAATCAACCGCAAGGTATTAATTCTCCCAATCCGAATATATCCGTGACTTTTTCCAAGGCAGAGCGAAGGGAGCGCCTTAAAAGCGCGCAAAGGCAGCTGGGAGAGCTGGATGCGCTGCTGGTGAGGAGCGGGAGCAACCTCCGGTACTTCACCGGCGTGGACAGCGGCAGGCTGCTCATATGGAGGGGCGGCGCCGTATTCTGGCTTAAGGAGGTCTATTTCGGCCGGTCCTCCGGGAGCCCGATCAAGCCGAGGAGATACAGCGAGAACTGCATAGAGGACTTCGTAAGCTCGCAGGAGTTCGGAAAGGTCGGAGTCGACGGCATCTCGCTCTCCGGCTACAGAGGCCTCAGGCCCTCGCTCAGGAAGGTGCTGAGACCATCCGACGTGTGCGAGCAGCTTCGCAAGCTGAAATCCAGGGCCGAGATAAAAGTTCTTTCCAGGGCGGGCGAGATTGCGGCGGATGCGATGCGCGCTTTGGACCAGTCTCGCCTGCCCGGAATGACCGAGCTGGAGCTCTCCGGCCTCATCGAGCACTCTCTGCGGGACGCCGGCTCGGAGAGGCCGCCCTTCTCGGAGGGGATGCTCTGCCTCAGCGGGCCCAACGCGCGCTACCCTCACGCTCCCAGCAGCGACAGGAAAATCAGGGAAGGGGACTTGGTCGTCCTGGACCTCGGAGCGGTCTGCGACGGCTACCACAGCGACATGACCCGGACCCTCGGGATAGGGAAGGTTCCGGAGGAAGCGGCCTCGGCGGCCGATTTCATAGACGAGCTGAAGGACAGAGCCATCGAAGGTGTTGAAACGGGAGGCTCAATATCGGAATTGCACGGCTTCATAAAAAGCGAGATAGAGGGGGAAGGCCATCAGCTCGTCCATCTCTCCGGCCACGGCGTGGGCCTGGACATCCACGAGAAGCCCTCGGTGGGGCCGGACGAGGACGACGCCTTCCAGAACGGCATGGTCTTCACCATAGAGCCGGGCATCTACACCGAGAAGTTCGGCGCGCGCAGCGAGGACACGGTGGCGCTTTTGAACGGGAAGGCGCGGGTCCTGACCGCTTGAGCGTTTGGCCCGCCCTTCATCTGCGGCGCGCCGTCCGTCTCAGATTCTCGGACCGGACGAGCGCTTCTTCATCGCGACGGCCGCCAGGACGACGATTATTATTGCGGCGACCACGGCTATCAGCGCAAGGTCCATCCCGCCTTCGGGCCTGCCGTACGTGACCTCGAACTCCTCGCCGATTCCCGACTGGGCGGTGCCCCCGTCCGTCTGGTTCCCGCCCTTGACCGAGGACACGGACAGACTCTCCGGAGTGTTGACCACCACGTCCAGGTCCGTGGTCATCTCTTCGGGGAAGGAGACGGACATCTCTCCGTCCTCTATCTCGGCCAGACCCTCGATTCTCATCTCGAGAATGTTGGTTATCTCCTCCTCTCCAGTCTTGCTGGCCGAATAGTCCATGCTCTTGATGGTGTAATCTCCCGGCATGTAGAGCTGCAGCGCGCAGCTCATGAACCGGGGCGCGTCCGCGAGGGTCGCGGTGCCCTCCATGGTGAGTGTGGAGCCGCTCTTGTCCGCTTCCAGCGCGGCCGAGAGGATTCCGATGTCGGGGTCTTCCCCCCCCAGGACCGACTCTATGGTTCCCGAGACGGAGCTTCCGGAAGCGTCTATGCCGACGGTGGTTCTGGAGTTGCTGCCCAGAATCGCGGACATGAGATCCTGTGGAGTCAGGCCGATGCACTCCAGGAATTCGGCACCCTCGACGTCCTCCTGGTAGCTCATCTCGACTATCTTCGAGAAGAAGGCCCCCCATCCTGAGACGGTCGCCTCCAGCTCGAGGGTCAGCGTGCCGGCCCCGGTAAGCTCCAGCCGGTCTATTGAAATCTGCGGCGCGCTTATGGGAATCATGGCGAAGTCGGACTGGATGGCCGCCTCTATCTCCTGCTTGAATTCCTCTGTGTGGGTCTGTATGTGGGTGACGTTGACCCCAATCGACTCAGCGAACCCCCTCCCCACGGTGGCGCTGGCTTCCAGCGCCAGGCTCCCCTCCGACTCCTCCAGGACGGCGTTCAGGCTGAGGTCTCCGGACTGGGAAAGCAGCCGCTCCACCTCCCCCCCTTCGATGTCGAAAGAGATGCCGGCCATGTCCTCGCTGACGGACAGCTGGATTCTGAAATCAGGAGACATGGCCATCTCGGAGTCGGTTATCCTGCCGCTCAGGGCGGCCTCGTCGGTGCTGTCCACCGACGCCACGATGCTTATATCCTCCAGGTCGGCAAAAACGACCTCCGTTATCCTGACGTCCGCGTTGCCTTCTTCGTCCACGTCGAAAACGGCCGTGGGCCATTCCTGGGCGCAGGCCCCTGTAACAAAAATCAGAGAAACCAGCAGGATGAATATTCTCCTAACCATTTTAATCCATAAGATTATTGCGCTGCCTATAAAAGCCTAGTGCTTCGATATCTCCTTCTTGTAGGCCAGCGCGGTCTCCACGATCTTCCTGCTCTTCGAGGTGAAGATGCAGAGCTTCTTCCCCCTCTTCACCAGAAAATCCAGCAGCTCGCCCAAGCCCTCGGGCACCTTGCAGTGCTCCCGGTAGGCGTCTATCTCGTGCTTCCTGTACTGCTCTATCCAGATGAAGGCCGACATGAGAATCGTCGACAGGTCGCCCTCCTCCGGCCCCCTGTCCTGTTCTTCAAGGGTCTTCGACAGTCCAGCGGCCACGAAAAGAGAATATTGCTCCGGAGGGAACAGGCTTGCCAGCTCCTTCAGCGTCGCTCCTTCCGGCACGGTCTTGGTGTTGAGGGCCGTTCCGGTCTTCTTGCCGAGCGATTCCGCCTTCTTCCTCATGCCGTCGTCCGCCTCCGAGTAGAGGGCCGAGACCAGCTCCTTCTCCTTAAGGCCGAGCAGCTCCAGCAGGAAGAAAGAGGAAACCCTCACCTCCGAGGAGTTCATGCCGGGGAGGTCCCCCAGCTTTCTCCACTTGTCGCCAATCCTTATCGAGAGTATGGCCTCCCTGAGCTCCTTGCCCGCCTTGCGCTCCTCAAGGAGCTTGTCCACCTCCCAGACGGGCCAGTTCCGGTCCGTTATGCTGTAGGCCTCCTCCCTGCCCCCCACTATGAGGGTGTCGCCGAGGTCGAAGCAGACCGCCCCTATCTTGTCCAGCAGCTCGTCGAACTCCTTCAGCCACCACCAGAGCTCGTTGTAGGTGTAGATGACTATGAACTTCGGCAGCATCGATTTTTTCCTCTTGATGAAAGACCCTCCGAACTCGGACTCCGACTTGATGCTCCTGATGGTCGAGACGTCCTTCACCAGCCCCTGGGCTATCATGGCGAAGAAGACGTTGGCGCCCTTTGCGGCCAGGTAGTCGTCGTATCCGTCCCCCACGTAGAGCATCTCCCAGTCTTCCAGACCCAGCCTGTCCTTCAGCTTCTTCAGGCCCTTGGAGGAGGGCTTTGGCTCCAGCTGGTCTTCCTTCGCCACCACCTCCGCGCCCTTGAAGTACTTGGACAGCAGTATCCCCTTTCCCATATTCAAAATCGACTTTTTAAAACAGAGCCTAAAACATAGGCGATAGATTAACGAATAAGGGGGTAAAAATCAAAATGGAGCTGGTCAACAGGGGCAAGGTCAAGGACGTTTACGCGCTGAGCGACGAGGAGCTGCTGTTCAAATTCTCCGACCGCATATCGGTCTTCGACCAGATTATCCCCTCGACGATTCCGAGGAAGGGCGAATCCCTGGCCAGGGAGAGCGCCTTCTGGTTCGGGAAGGTCAGGGACATGGGCGTGAAGACCCACTTCCTGGGGCTGCCCAAACCCGACGAGATGAAGGTCAGGCGCGTCAGCGTCATCCACGACTACGGCAAGATGACGTCAGAGACCAAGAACTATCAGATACCGCTTGAGTGCGTGCTGCGCTGGTACTGCGCCGGCTCCTTCTACCGCGCGCTGAAGAAGGGCAAGAAGAAGCCGGAGGACTTCGGCCTGGACCGCATGCCGGAATACGGCGAGAAGCTGGAAGAGCCGTTCTTCGAGGTGACCACCAAATTCGAGCGCGTGGACCGCAAGCTGAGCCGGGAAGAGGCGCTGGAGATATCCGGCCTGTCCGGGGAGGAGCTGGACAAGATCAAGGATGCATGTGTCAAAATCGATGAGATGATACAAGAAGAGGTGGGCAAGCGGGGCCTAATCCACGTGGACGGCAAGAAGGAGTTCGCCATGGACGAGGACCGCAACATCATGCTCATAGACACCTTCGGGACCGCGGACGAGGACCGGTGGTGGGACGCCGGGGAGTACGAGAAGGGCAACATCATAGAGGTCTCCAAGGAGTTCGTGCGCAAGTGGTACGAGAACGACGTGATATACAACTGCCCGGCCACGGAGGGCTGCACCTTCTCCTACAAGCAGTTTTTAGACAAGCTGCGCGAGGACGGGAAGCCGCAGGTGGGCATACCGCCGCTGTCCGGCGAGATGGTGGACAAGACGGCCCGACTCTACAAGGACCTGTTCGAGAGGATTACGGGAGAGGGTTTCTAGATTCTGCATATCGGGTCCGAGACGTTGTAGTCTCCGCACACCAGATACGACAGGGCCCTGCACCCCCAGCAGAAGTCGTTGTTCTTGCAGGAGCCGCACCTCCCTTCAATCTTGCCGCCGTCGTGCAGATGGGCGTAGGTCAGCAGGTCCCCGTACCTTTCATAGAGCTCCCTGAATGGCGTCTTGTGGATGTTCCCCACCCTCGTGGCCGGTATCATGGAGCACGCCAGCACGTCCCCCACCACCCCGATGTTGCATCGGGTGCCGCAATAGAACTTGCTCCCGAAGCCGGGCCCGCTGTTTATGCCGTCCTTGGAGTTCCTGTATTCATAGACCTGCCACATCTCCCGGTTCTCGGGCCTGAGCCGTTCCGCCTCCTTGGCGAAGCCGTAGGCCCGGTAGGGGAAGAGTATCGCCGAAATTTTTTTCTCATCGTAGGCCCAGTCGATGGTTTTCTTGTAGTCTTCGCCCTCTATTAAGGGAGCCACGACGGTCATCGAGATTGCCAGGTCGTCGGGCGAGAAGCCCTCTTCCAGCAGGTTCTCCAGGCCCTTTACCTGCTTGCCCAGGAACTGGACCGGCCCGTCGTGCAGGGGTTTCCAGACCCTCGGGTCCAGGGTGTCGATGTGTATGAACGCCATCTCCACCAGGTCGCTCACCTTCTTGGCTTCCTTCTTGTTCGAGAGGGCCAATCCGTTCGTCATCAGCAGGTTCTCGAGCCCGCAGTCCTGAGCGTACTTCATCACGTCGTACCAGTCAGGCCTATTCAGGGGCTCCCCGCCCCCCCAGTTGACCTGTCTCACGTCGCATTCCACAAGGTCGTCTATGAGGGAGTAAAGCGTCTTGGTGGGGATTCCTCCAGTCCAGTGAGGAGTCGAGGAGGCGTAGCAGTATATGCAGCGAACGGAGCACATGGGGCTCATGCCCACCTCTACGGCGTGGAGCCTGTTCTCATCAAAATACTCCATCTTCTCCTTCAAATCCCTGCAGAAGCCACGCCTTACGTTGTTCCTACACTCCAACAGGGATTTTATCCCGTTTCCTTTCCTTCCTTTCATGGCCCTCTTTGAAGTATTTTCCGTATTCCTTCCTTAGTTTCTCCAGGAGCCGCTTGGTGGTCTCCTCCGCGTATTTCCCCCGTATCCTCTTGGCGTTCTTGCGCTCCATCATGAACCTCTCATAGGCCTTTTTGGCAGTCTTGGAGGATTTGATGTGGATGCCCCCCACCACGAACTCCCGCTCGTCCCTGATGAAGAAGAAGAACTCGTTGATGTCGTCTATTATCGGTATTACCACGTCGAAGCCGAAGGGATGCTCCAGGTACCTGATGTCCAGGTTCTCGTAGTTTTTTGCTTGATTCTCCATCTGTTTTATTATTATCTCGCACTCCCTGTAGGCGGTCTTCGAGTCTCCGTACAGCTTCATGGCGTGCTCGAAGGGATAGTCGAGCCCCAGCTGGGTTATGTAGATGACCTTGAGCTCCTTGGTGTCGAAGCACCTCTTCGACAGCGTTTCCAGGTATTTGCCCCTCTTTATCTTGCTGTAGGTGGCGTAGGTGTAGGCTATGCCCGGGAACTTCGCCACTATGCAGTATTCCCTGGCGTATCTCAGCTTCCTCTCCAGCATGTCGAAGAGGGTTTCGTAGTCCAGATATTCTACGATCTGTCCTCTCCTCTCTTTTGACATATCCTCGAAGTATTCCTCGAGCGATTCGGAGAATTCCGCTATTTCCTCGGCCTCTTCCTTCAGCGATTTTTTCCTTTCCCGAAGGCGGGTTTTGATGGCCTCCGTCACGACCAGGTAATCGGCCTTGCCGCCCTTCTCTATGAAATCCCTCTCCATGAGGACCTTCAGCTGGGTGAACAGATTGGACTTCTGTATGCTCTTGCCCTCCCTCTTCTTGAATTCGGCCCCTATGTTCT
>CAZTIX010000032.1:0-7696 GCA_964613935.1 uncultured archaeon | reverse complement strand
ACACCCACAAGTGCGTGGACGCCAAGGGCGGAGAGAGCGAGGTGGCCATCTGCCTGGGCAACGCTCCCTCGATGCTAATCGCCGGGGCCACCTCCCTCAAGGGCGTTGATGAGACTAAAATCGCGGGCGCATTAGAGGAGAAACCCATCAAGCTCGTCAAGTGCAAGACCGTGGACATCAATGTCCCGGCAGACTGCGAGATTGTCCTGGAGGGAACCATCAGCTTCCGGGAAACTGCGAAAGAGGGCAGGTTCGTGGACATGACCGGGACCTACGACTCCCTCCGCGACCAGCCGGTGGTGACAATCAAGCGCATAACGCACCGCAAGGACCCCGTCTACCAGGCCCTCGTGCCCGGCAAGACGGAGCACCGCCTGCTCATGGGCATGCCCAAGGAGCCGACGATTTACAAGGCGGTCAGCGGGGTGGCGGAATGCAGGAACGTGAACCTCAGCCCCGGCGGCTGCTCCTGGCTGCACGGTGTAATCCAGATTGCGAAGAAGGCAGAAGACGACGGCAGGAAGGCCATCGAGGCGGCCTTCAGCGGCCACAAGTCGATGAAGCGCGTCGTGGTTGTCGACCAGGACATAGACCCCTTCGACCCGGACGACGTCGAGTGGGCGCTGGCAACGCGCTTCCAGGCCCATCGCGACCTTGTCCTGCTTGAAAAGCAGAAGGGCTCCTCTCTCGACCCCTCCGCGGAGGAGGACCCTAATTCGGACCGGCGCCTGACCACCAAATGGGGGCTGGACGCCACGATGCCGTGGGGAGGGAAGAAGGAGGACTTCCTGAGGGCGGCGCAGCTTCAGGATTAAAGTGCCCAAAGAGAGGAAGGGATGGACCCTCAGAAGCCCGAGGAAATTCAGCAACTACGTCAAGCGATGCATGCGGCGCGCCAGCCTGAGGCGTTTCACGCGAACGGCCGACCGCGCCGAAGAGGGCAGCAGGCAGCGCGAGGAGGCGATGCGCTTCGGGCGGCGGGCGGCCGAGGCCAATAAAGACCCGAACCGCCTTCCCCGGCTCGAGAGGGACGTCGTGGTCAATTGCGTCGCCGACATGGGGCTGAAAACGTCCAAGGCAAAGCATCAGTTCTCGGCAAAGGAATATGCCCGGCTCCTTGACGCCTCCCGAAAATATGTGCGGGCGGGCATGGGGGGGCATGAGAAGGCCAGGGACCGGCATCTTGAGGAAATCGGACGCATATGCGGCCCGGAGCGCGGCGAGACAGTCATAAGAGAGATTGAGAACGCGCGCGCGATAGTCGCGGGGTGGGTCTAGGAGCCTGGCGAATGACGCCCATTTTTATGCGCTCTCAGATAACTATTTTTACTAAATGCACCTCACCAAGGAAGAGGAGGGGATTCTGGACGGCGGGGAGGGATACGCGGCCCAGAAGTCCATGCAGATACTGGCCGCTCTCGGCGACATCTTCGGCGCGGAAAAGCTGATTCCCGTCAAGTCCGTCCAGGTCTCCGGAGTCTCCTACCACAATCTGGGCGACGCCGGCCTTGACTATCTGTCTAAACTGGCCGAGGACGGCCGGGTCAAGGTGCCGACGTTCCTCAACCCCGCTGGCATGGACCTGAAGGCCTGGAAGAAGCTGGGCATATCGGAGGAGTTCGCCAAAAAGCAGAAGATGGTCGTGGACGCGTTCGCCTCGATGGGCGTGAACACGACGTGCACCTGCACCCCCTACCTAATAGGCATAGTCCCCGAGTTCGGCGACCACGTTGCCTGGGCCGAGTCTTCAGCTGTCGCCTACTGCAACAGCGTCATAGGCGCGCGCACCAACCGGGAGGGCGGACCCTCGGCGCTGGCCGCGGGATTCATCGGCAAGACCCCCGACTACGGCCTCCACATCAAGGAGAACCGCGCCCCCGACCTGCTGGTGAAGGTCGAGACGGAGCTGCAGGAGCTCTCTGACTGGGGCGCCCTGGGACGCGCCATTGGCATACGCGCGAAAAACAAAATCCCGCTCATAGACGGGCCGGGGCCGGCTCCCGCGGACTACCTCAAGAGCTTCGGCGCCTCCATAGTCACCTTCGGCTCCAAACCCATCTATCACATCAGGGGCGTGACGCCGGAGGCGGGAGATTTCGAGGAGCCTTCCGACAGCGTAACAATCGGCGAGCCGGAGATGAAGGAGGCCTACGACTTCCTGAACGACGAGGACAAAACCATCGACTTCGTCTCCCTGGGATGCCCCCACGCATCGCTGGACGAGATAAGGCAGGTGGCGGAGCTGCTGGAGGGCAGGAGGGTCGCGGACGGCGTGGAGATGTGGGTCGCCTGCGCCCGACCAATCAAGGAGAAGGCGGAGGAGCTTGGCTATGTCAGGACCATCGAGGATTCCGGGGCCAAGGTCGCAGCCGACACCTGCATGGTCGTCGCGCCGGTGAAGGGGCGCTTCAAGTCGGTGGCAACCACGTCGGCCAAGGGCTGCTACTATTCTCAGGGTCACAACAAGATGAAGACGCACATAGGGCCCATCGGCAAATGCGTCGAGGCCGCGATAGAGGGAGAATGGAAGAGCTGAAGGGCAAGCCGGTTTTCAAAGGAAAAGCGAAGGGAGAGGCGCTGGTCACAACAGACCAGATATCCTTCTACGGCGGAGTGGACCCGGAGAAGGGAGTGGTCACGGAGAAGGGCCACGAGCTGGAGGGGAAGAGCTTCGCCGACAAGATACTCGTATTTCCCAGCGGCAAGGGCTCGACGGTGGGCTCCTACGGCCTCTATCGGGCGAAGAAGAACGGAGTCGCCCCGGCCGGCATGATAAACGAGGACGCCGAGACCATCGTCGCGGTGGGCGCCATAATCTCTGAGATACCGATGGTCAACGGAGTAGGCATAAGCAAGCTCAAGACCGGAGACAGGGTCGAGATAGAGGGCGGCACAGTCAGGCTGCTGTGAGAGCTCAAAAAAGCCCTTTTATGCCCCCTTTCCGTAATATTAGGGGATGAAACTGGTGGTGGGCGTGAGCGGCGCTTCCGGCGCCGTTCTGGCCAAGCGACTTCTGGAGGTTCTGAGGGAGAAGGGGGTAGAGACCCACTTAATCGTCAGCCGCGGCGCCGAGCAGATTATGAAGCACGAGCTGCCCGGGGAGGAGCTGGAAAAGCTGGCCGGCCACGTCCACGACCCCGAAGACTTCTCGGCCAAGGTATCCTCGGGCTCGTTCAAGACCGACGGCATGGTCGTGATTCCCTGCTCCATGAAGACGGTCGGGGCCATAGCGAACGGAATCGCCCACAACCTAATAGTGCGCGCGGCCGAGGTGTCCCTCAAGCAGGAGAGGAAGCTGGTGCTGGTCCCAAGAGAAGCGCCTCTGAGCCTTGTGCATCTCCGCAACCTGGTCTCCTGCAAAGAAGCCGGGTGCGCCATAATCCCACCGGTCCTGGCCTTCTATCCGAAACCGGAGAGCGTCCGGGACATGGCGGACTTCGTGGTGGGGAAGGTATTGGACTCACTGGGCATCGACAACGACCTTTACAGGAGGTGGGAGGGCAAATGATTACTCTTCTGAAGCTCGGGGGCTCCGTCCTGACCGACAAGTCCAAGCCCTATTCGGCCCGCCCCAAGGAGATGAAGCGCCTCTCCGGGGAGATAAAAAAGACCCTGGAGGACCTGGGAAACCTCAAACTCATAATCGGCAACGGGGGCGGCTCCTTCCCCCACCGGCCCGCCAAGAAGGGCCGGCTCCACGGAGGCATAAGGGACGCCTGGCAGCTGGAGCATCTCGTTGAGGCGCACCGGGCCGCCGGGGAGCTGAACCACATGCTGGTAAGCGCCCTGGTGAAGGGGGGCGTCCCGGCCATATCGGTCAAGCCGTCCAGCGCGGCCTACTCGGACAACCGGGAGATAGTGGACTTCAACGTCCTCATGCTGGAGGAGCTCCTGAAGCTGGGGGCAGTCCCGGTCATACACGGCGACGTCCTGGTGGACTTGAGGCAGGGCTGCAGCATCGCCTCGACCGAGGACCTCTTCCGCTACGTAGCCGGCGTGCTGCCCACCAAGAGGATAATCATCGGAACGGACGTGGACGGCGTCCTGGACGACAAGGGCGAGGTCATACCCGAGGTCAACGACCGCAACTTCCAGCGTGTCAGAACGCACATCAAGGAGCCGAAAAGCTCTGACGTTACCGGAGGAATGCTTCACAAGGTGGAGAGCATGCTGGACCTGGCGTCGCGCGGCCACGAGGTCCTTATAATCAACGCCCTAAAACCCGGCAGCGTGGCCGGGGCCCTCAAGGGAAGCGTCTCAGGCACCCGCATAACCCATGGCTGAATTCTACGACTTGAACGGATTCCCGCAGGATGCCATCTCAAAAAAACTAGGCTGGACCAGAGTGGTGGAGCCGGCTTTCATCGAGTCCAAGAGCGTCCAGCAGGAGGCGAGGAAGGTCAGGCAGGACGCCGAGGTCGTCATCGCCCGGGGCAGCGACAAAATCAATCGCCTGGCCTCGGAGTGCTGGGAGGTGGACATGATAGGCTCGCCGGAGCTTCACGGCGAGAAAGACTTCATGCATCAGTCCAATTCCGGGATAGACTATGTAATCGCGCGCGCATGCGCTGAAAGGGGAATCGCGGTCGAGCTGAACTTCTCCAACGCGCTGAATTCTCGCGGCAGGAAGCGCACCGAGATTATGGCTAGGATGGCCCAGAACGTCCGCATATGCCGCGACACCGGCTGCGGCGCCGTGATAACTTCCGGCGCCCGCGACGAGCACGGCCTGCGCGCGCCCAGGGACCTCATGGCCTTCGGAATCCTCTTGGGGATGAGCCCGGAGGAGGCCCGGGCGACCGTCTCGGAAAACCCTGAACGGATAATCGGGCGGCACCGGGACCGGACGGACCCGGACATAATCCTGAAGGGCCTGAGGGTCGAGAAGTGGGGCTCCGAGCCGAGGGAGAAAAAGAGGATATGCGGGTGGTACTGGTGACCAGGGTTCTTGTGACGGGCGGATGCGGCAGGATAGGGAGAGAGCTGGTCAGGAAGCTGTCCAAGGGCGGGGACCGCATGACGGTGATAGACCCGAAGCACGGAGACGTCCCCGGCGTGAAGTACATAACCGCGCCCATAGGCGAGCTAAAAGAGCTGGAGAAGCAGGACGTCGTCTACCACCTGGCCGCCAGCATCGACTATAGCGCCTCCAGAGAGGAGCTGTACAAGAGAAACGTCCTCCCCACGATGCGGCTTCTGAAGCTCTGCCGCGAATGCAAGCAGTTCATATTGATGAGCACCACGTCGGTCTACGGCGAGTCGAACGAGCCCATAACCGAGCGCACCCCGCCCCGGCCCTGCGGCAGCTACGGCTGGTCCAAGCTGAAGTGCGAGGAGCTTGTGAGGAGGAGCGGCCTGCCCCATACGATTGTGCGCTCCAGCCAGGTATTCGGCCCGGACTTCGAGGAGGGATACGCCGCAGTGCTGAAGCGAATCCAGGAGGGCAGCATGAAGATATTCGGAGACGGGCAGAACTGCGTGCCCCTGATTCATCTGCGAGACCTGCTCGACGCCCTGGTCCTGGTCCGCAGGAACGAAGGAGCCCTGAACCAGACCTTCAACGCGGACGGCGGCTACGGCAAGACTCAGGAGGGGTTTATGGCCGCCGCCGCGCGCGCGATGGGTGCGGAGGAGTCTTTCTTCCACGTGAACCCGGCCCTGGCGAAGCTTATGGGGCGGCTCACCCGAAAGAAGGCCTCCGTTAGCGAGTATGTGGACAAGCTGGCCAAGAACCGGTTGATATCCATCGAAAAAATCCGCTCCCTGGGCTTCGAGCCGAAGGTTGGGCTGGAGGAGGGACTGAAAGAGGTGGTGGAGACCTTCAGGGAGCGGGGGATTCTCAAATGAATTACGACTTCGAGCTTGACAGGATAGTCGAAGAAATCAGCAAATCGAAGGCGACGGTCGTCGGCCTTCAGTTTCCGGAGGGGCTGAAGACGCGGGCCGTCAAAGTGGCTAGCGAGATTGAGGAAAGGACGGGATGCGCGACGGCCATATTTGCCGACCCCTGCTACGGGGCCTGCGACACGAAGGAGCTGGAGGCGGAGAAGCTGGGCGTGGATTTGATTTTTCAGTTCGGGCATGACGAGTTCTGATAAAGGAAGAGCAGGATTAAATGGCGCTCGTGAAACTTAGCCTTGGCGCTAACGCGGAGCAGCGAGGATGCATTAAATGGAAGTAAGGAAGGTCCCCCTGGACAGGCTCAAGCCCCACGAGAAGTTCACCGAGGGCAGGCTGGCGGCCCTAATGCGCGACCTGCGCAGGGACGGGGTTCTGTGGTTCCCGATTCTGGTGGACAAGGACGACTACATAATCCTGGACGGCCACCACCGGGTGGAGGCGTTCCGCCGCATGGGCATGAATGACATACTCGCGCGCTTCGTGGACTACGACAGCCCCGACATAGAAGTCCATCCGCGCAGGAAGGACATCCCCATCACCAAAGACATAGTGCGCGCAAAGGCGCGCGCAGGAGAGGTCTTCCCCCACAAGACCACCCGCCACGTCTATCCGCAGCAGACCAAGCACTACGACGTGCCGCTGGAGGAGTTCAGGCAACCGGACCAGTGAGGGCAGGGCCTTGAAACCGACTCAGGCATTCAGCTCGATAATGTCCCCTTCCTGCAGCACGTGGTCTTTTCCGACCCTCTGACCGTCGTACTTTGCGCTCCCGCCCCACACGCGCGCATGCTTGAACTTCTCGGCGAAGTCCGAGTGAATGCGCTCGGCGGCCTCCATGATGGTAGAGCCCTTCGGCAGGACCAGCGGCTCGGAGTCCGGGGTGGTGACGGTGTACACGCGCATCAGGCCGCAGATGTCCCAGACCGACTGCTTCAGCCCCTGGAGATTGCTCCGCTCCTTCACCGACACCTCCAGGGCGGGCAGGCCGTAGCGCGACTTTATAAGCCCCAGGATGCGCTCGACATCCGCCGGGCTTGCCAAATCGGTTTTGTTGAGTATGGCGAAGCCCTTCTTCCAAACCGTGCTCTTGTCCAGGGCGTCCACGAAGTCCTCCAGCCCCATGGGCCTGTTTATGCGCACGTCCGCATTGAGTATCCCGAAATCCCGGCACGTATCCAGGGCGTCTTTCTTGTCCGCGCGCAGCAGGCGGGCTCCAAGCAGGTTTATCCCCCCCTTATCCTTCTTGTAGACCTTCACGTCCGGCTTCTCCTGGTTTAGCCTTATCCCGGCTGCGTCGAACTCCCCCATCAGAGTGTCCAGCCTTTCCAGGGGGCGGTCGTCCACGGCCAGGAAGAATGCTATCACGTCGGCGTTGCGCATCACCGTCAAAAACCGCTTGCCCATGCCCTTGTCCTTGGCCGCGCCGCTTATCAGGCCGGGCAGGTCCACCAGCTGGAGGCCCACATTGTCCAGCTCCAGCATCCCCACCTTGGGCTGCAGAGTGGTGAAGGCGTAGCTGGCCACCTTCGCCTCAGCGTTGGTAATCTCGCGCAGCAGGCTGGATTTGCCTGCGTTGGGGAAACCGGCCAGGACTATCTGGGCGGCCCCCTGCTTCCTCACGTTTATCTCCTCTCCGCCGCCCTTTTTGGCCTTCTTCTCTATGCTCTCACGCAGGAGCGCGAGCTTCCTCTTGAGTCTGCCCCTCTCCTTCTCCGTGCCCTTGTGCTTCGGTATGCTGGACAGGTACTCTTCCAGATAGCGCGCCTTCTCGCTGTCGCTGCCCGCGCTCACATAC
>CAZTIX010000031.1:0-7705 GCA_964613935.1 uncultured archaeon | reverse complement strand
AGCCAGCTCTCCTGGGTCCTCAAGGGGGCGATAAAGTCGCGCATACTGTAGGGCATACCGGAGAAGGCGGAGTTCCCCGACTGCCTGAAGAAGGCGGCGGAGGGGATAAGGGGCAAGGCGGTCAGGAAGAAGCGGAAGAGGAAGCGCCGCACCGTGGACCGCCTCAGCGAGAAGGCCCTGCCGCCGTGCGTGAGGAGCATCCTGGACTCTCTGGAGGGCGGGACCGCCAACCACAACGCGCATTTCGTCCTGGTGACGTTCCTCCACGGGCTGGGGCTGGACGAGGAGAGCGTGCTGGACATCTTCAGGCGCTCCCCCAAGTTCAAGGAGAACACGGCCCGCTACCAGATAAGGTTCGCCAAGGAGAGGGGCTACACCTGCCCGGCCTGCAAGTCCGTCAAGGAGTACGGGCTCTGCCCCTCGGACTGCCCCCGCAACCACCCCGTCTCAAACTACTTCCTCAACCTCAGGAGCATAAAGGCCACCGGCAGGAGGGCGACGGAATGACCAAGAGCGGCGTGCTGCAGACCAGGATATGGCTCAAGGGCCTCTTCTCCGACTACTACTCCCGGCTGGGCAGCCCGCCCCCGGTCCCCGAGCCGGGCAGCAGGGAGTTCGGCTTCGGCTCCTTCGCCAAGAAGATAGTCGTCAGGCACAGGGCCTTCAGGGGCGAGGGCGAGCTGCTGGAATACCTGCGCTCGGAGGCGCCCGCCCACGTCAACCACTCCACCGCGCGGTACGAGTTCCCGGGAGAGGCGGACATGGGGGCGAAGGTCAGGACCGGGACCGACCTGATATTCGACATCGACGCCGACGACCTGGAGCTGGACCACGGCCATGAGGAGGGCTGGGTGTGCGAGGACTGCTTCGCCGCCCTGAAGGAGGAGGCCCGGAAGCTGGTGGAGTTTTTGACGGACGACTTCGGCTTCGAGCAGAAGGAGCTCTCGGTCAACTTCTCCGGCTCGAGGGGCTACCACGTGAGGGTGAGCAACGAGAAGGTCCTGGAGCTGGACGACTCCGCCCGCAAGGAGATATGCGGCTACCTGAGCCTGGACGCGGACCTCGAGGAGATGATATTCGAGAGGAGCGGGATGATATTCGGCCCCCGGCCGGACCAGCACGGGCTCAAGGGCAGGATAGCCCGCACCGTCATCGAGCGGGTCGGGGCCTCCGACATGCCCAACCGCGAGCGGGTCGCGGAGCAGATAGAGAAGGGCAACTGGGGGGCCTTCCCCAAGGGCTACGGGCCCAAGAGGATAGCCGGCTACGCAAAGAGCGCGGCGGTCAGGATACCGGTGGACTCCAAGGTAACCACCGACCTGGCCCACCTCATCAGGGCAGCCGACACCCTCCACGGCGGGAGCGCCCTGCTGGCCAAGACCGTTGAGGACCTCGACAGCTTCCGACCCCTGGACGACTGCTTCGTTTGGGGAGACGGGGAGAAGGAGGTCGAGTTCGTCAAGAAGACGCCCGAGGTCGCCGCCAAGGGCCAGACCTTCGGGCCGTTCGAGAAGGGGCCCGCGAAACTGCCCGCCTACCTGGCCGCCTACCTGGGGGCGAAGGGGAGATGCGTTGTGAAATGAGCAAGGGCTACGTCTTCGACATGGACGGCGTGATATGGGACGGCGACAGGCCCATGCCCCAAGCCGCGAAGAGGATAAATGAGATAATCGCCTCAGGCAAAGAGCACGTCTTCATGACCAACAACGCCCTGCGCTCCAGGGAGGCCTACGTGAAGAGGCTCCGGGAATACGGCATCAAGACGGACCTGAGCCGCGTGATAATCTCTTCCTATGCGGCCGGTCTGTGCATCAGGGAGAAGGGCGGGCCGTCCAGGGTTTACGCCATGGGGACGGATGAGCTGAAGAAAGAGCTGAAATCCGTGGGCCACAGCATCGTGGAGGAGGGCGCGGATTATGTGGTGGTCGGGCTGGACAAGGAGCTGGCCTACGCCAAGATGGACCGGGCCTTCCGCAACCTGAAGGCGGGGGCCGAGCTGGTCGCATGCGCCCCGGACCTCACCTACCTGGAGGACGGCGGCATCCACATAGGCAGCGGCGCGTTCGCGCGGGCATTGGAGACGGCCGCCGGGAAGGAGCTGACGGTCATAGGCAAGCCCGGCAAGACGATGATGGAGCTGGCGGCCGAGCGCATGGGCCTGGAGCCGGGGGAGATAACGGCCGTGGGCGACAAGCTGAGCACCGACGCGCTGGCCGCGAAGAGAGCGGGCATGAAGAGCGCCCTGGTGCTGACCGGAGAAACGAGCCGGAAAGACGCGGAAGGCTCGGAAATAAAGCCGGACCTGATACTGGATAATCTGAAGGGGCTGCCCTAGCTCAGTCGTGGTTGGTCAGCTTCATCTGCTTGGCCCTCAGGCCGCCCAGCTCGGTGGGATAGTCTTCGTTCAGGCAGGCCATGCAGAGGCTCTTCGCGGGCAGGCCGATGGCCTCCACGAGATTGTCCGGGGTGTTGTAGGCGATGCTGTCCACGCCGATGAACTCGCCTATCTCCTTGACCGTCTTCTCGTTGGCGATGAACTGCTTGTACTGCTGCATGTCCACGCCGTAGAAGCAGGGGGCTATGATGGGGGGGCAGGATATCCTCAGATGAATCTCCTCGGCCCCGACGGAGCGCACAAGGGCCACTATCTGCTTCATGGTGGTCCCCCTAACTATGGAGTCGTCCACGAGGACCATCTTCTTGCCCTTTATCTCCTCCTCCAGCGGGATTAGCTTGGTCCGGACCATCTGGTCGCGCTTGGACTGAGTCGGCATGATGAAGCTCCTGCCCACGTAGCGGTTGCGCATCAGGGCCTCGGTGTAGGGCGTCCCGCTCTCCTCGGAAAAGCCTATGGCCGAGGCGACGCCCGAATAGGGGACCGCGGAGACCACCTCCGCCTTGACCGGGAAGTCCCTGGCCAGCAGGCGGCCCAGCTTTTTCCTCACCGCGTAGACGGAGACGCCGTTCAGGACCGAGTCCGGGCGGGAGAAGTAGACGTATTCGAACATGCAGTGTGAACGGCGGTGTATCTTGCCCAGGCGGTCCGTCTTGACCCCGGCCTCGCTGACTTCTATGACCTCGCCCGGCTTGACGTTCCTGACCACCTTGGAGGAGAATGTTTCGAATGCGCAGTCCTCCGAGGCGAACGCGTACCCGTCGGGCAGGTCGCACATGAGAAGGGGTCTGAAGCCGAAGGGGTCCCTGACCGCGTAGAGAGCCCCGGGCGTTAGAATCAGGAGAGAGTATGAGCCGTCCAGGTGGCGGGCTGTGTTCTTGATAGCCCGGAGGAAATCCTGCTCCCTCAGGTACTCGTTCACCAGTATCTTGGATATAACCTCCGTGTCTGTGGAAGTTGAGAAGGTGTGCCCCCGCTCGACCAGCCGCTCGCGAAGCTCCTTGTAGTTGACTATGTTGCCGTTGTGGGACAGCGCGAATTGCAGGTTGGCGCCCTTGGTGACGAACGGCTGCGCATTGGGGAGGCCCGACTCTCCGGCCGTGGAGTATCTCACATGCCCTATTCCCAGCCGGCCCTTCAGCTTCTTGACGGCGTCGGCGTCGAAGACCCTGTTCACCAGGCCAACGCCCTTGCTCACCTCAATCTCCCCGCCCTTGGCCGTGGCTATGCCGCAGGACTCCTGGCCTCGGTGCTGGAGGGCGGACAGCCCATAGTATATGCGGGTCGAAACCTCCGATTTGGAGAACATCCCGAACACTCCGCACTCTTCCCTCGGACCGAACATGTTAGGTGAGTATCTAGAGTATTAACAAATATAAAACCTTTTTTAGCCTCGCCAATTAAATAGGAGTCATGGTCAACGAGGACGTTGGCGGGGAGGTGCCGAAGGGCGCGAAGGCCGCCTGGGAGAAGATTCTGTACTGGACTCGCAGAAGCACTGAATGGCGCGGCGAGTGCCTGAACCTCATAGCCAGCGAGAACGTGGTCAGCCCGGCGGTCAGGGCCGCCCTGGTCAGCGACTTCGGGGAGAGGTACGCGGAGGGCCGGCCGGGGAAGCGGTTCTACCAGGGCGCCTGGATGTTCGACGAGGTGGAGATAATCGGGCAGGAGCTGGTCAAACGGCTGTTCGGCTGCGACCGCGCCGACCTGAGCCCGCTGTCCGGGGCCAACGGCAACCTTGCGGCGCTCATGGCGCTGACGAAAAGGGGCGACACCATCATGAGCCTGTCCCTTCAGAACGGCGCCCACATAACCCAGACCAGCGTCTCGGCGGCGGGGGTCCTGGGGCTGAAGTCAGTCTACCTGCCGTTCGACTCCGAGGCCATGAACATCAGGGCGGAGGAGGCCAAGAAGCAGATCATCAAGACGAAGCCCAAGCTGGTCATAGCCGCGGGCTCGATATACCTCTTTCCCCACCCGGTTAAGGAGCTGAGGGAGGCCTGCGACGAGGTGGGCGCGAGCATCATGTACGACGGCGCCCATGTGGCCGGCCTGATAGCCGGCAGGGCCTTCCCCGACCCCTTCGGGGAGGGCGCGGACGTGGTCACATTCTCGACGCACAAGACCTTCCCGGGGCCGCAGGGCGGGATGATACTCTACAACGACTCGCTGGATGAAACCCTCAGGAAGAGGCTGGAGGAAGCCACCTTTCCCCGTCTGGTCAGCAACCACCACCTCCACCACGTTGCCGGCAAGGCAATAGCCGCCGCGGAGATGCTGGAGTTCGGCGAGGACTACGCCAAGCAGACCGTCAGGAACGCCAAGACCCTGGCGGCGGCGCTCTACGGCGAGGGCATCGAGGTGCTGGGCAAGCCCGGCGGCTTCACCCGCTCCCATCAGGTGCTGGTCGATTTGAGCGGGCACGGCGGGGGCAGGAAGGCGGCCGAAAGCCTTGAGCGGGCAAACATAATCGCCACCAAGCAGGTGCTCCCGGGCGGGAGCGACTTCGAGAACCCGTCCGGCCTGAGGCTGGGGACCCAGGAGCTGACCCGGCTGGGCATGAAAGAGAGCGAGATGGATGAAATAGCCGGGCTCATAGCGAGGGTCGCGGTCAAGGGCGAGAACCCCGGGCAAGTCAAGATGGACGCCGTCAGGCTCAAGAAGCGCTTCGACAAGGTTCGCTACTGCTTCGAGCCGGGCGAGGCCTACGATTACATAGACAGGATAATAAAATAACACAACAGGAAACGCCATGAAACTCACGGACGAGCAGGGCGGAAAAGCGGTCAAAATCGCGCGCAGCGCTCTGGACGAATTCGTCGGGGACGGCAGGCGCCACGAACCGAAAGACTATCCCAGGATGTTCGACGAGAAGCGCGGGGTTTTTGTCACGTTAGAAAAGCACCCAAGCCACAATTTGAGGGGCTGCATAGGCTTCCCCGAGCCGGTGGCGCCGCTCATCGACGCGCTCATAGACGCCGCCATATCGGCGGCCTCCCGCGACCCCCGGTTCGAGCCGGTCGAAGAGAGGGAGTTGGATGGAATTGTCGCGGAGGTCTCCGTCCTCACCCCGCCGGCGCGGGTGGAGGCTGACCGGCCCAAGGACCTCCCAGGCAAAATCAAAGTGGGGCGCGACGGCCTCATCGTCAGGCGCGGGCGCGCCTCGGGGCTCCTGCTTCCCCAGGTGCCGATTGAGCAGGGCTGGAGAGAGGATGAATTCCTGTCCCAGACCTGCTACAAGGCGGGGCTCCCGCCGGACGCCTGGCTGGACCCGGATACAGAGGTCCTGTCTTTTCAAGGGCAGGTCTGGTCGGAGGAGAGCCCCCGCGGCAAAATAGTCAAAAAGGAGCTGAAGTGAAGCACGAATACTACAAGCTGCACGCCTTCGTGGCTGGCGGCCTCCTGACCATAGCGGTCACCCTGCAGCGGCTGGAACTCATCGGAACGCAGACCGACGCGCTTCTCGCGCCCCCTCCCCCTGCTCGCCTATTTGGGGGCGGCCATATTCCTGTCGGTGAAGTCGTTCAGGGAGCCAAAATCCGGTAAGACGGAGTCCCCGGCGCCGAAAGGAAGCATCGGCAAGGACGAGGCGAAGCTGCTGAAGAAGATGTCCAAGAACCGGCTGAAGGCCCGGAAGAAGGCTGCCAAGGAGAAGGAGAAGGAATCAGACTAGCAGGTGGGGGCTCTCCCCGACGGCCTTTTTCCGAGTTGTTTGACTTTATATAGTTGATTGCTCTAAATAAGACAATAATCTCCATGCCCTTGCAAGCCAAGGGCATGCCTGATTATATTTGCCTCCTCCAACCCGCCGCCTGCGATGTCATGGAAAGGGTTATGATATTCGTTGACGGCAGTAATTTCTACCACGGCCTGAAACGATATGCAGGGAAGACGAATCTGGATTTTTCCAAACTAGCCCAGAAACTGGCCGGCGACAGGAAGCTCGTGAGGTTGTACTACTACAACTCCTCTATAAAGCAGGAAGACGACCCGGCCAAATATAAAGGGCAGCAGGGCTTTTTTGAGAAACTGAGGCGAGCGCCTTATGTGGAGGTAAGGCTGGGCCGACTGGAAGCAAGGCTCTCCGGGGACGGCTCCAGGTATTATGTCGAGAAGGGTGTGGACATAAGCATTGCCGTCGACATGCTAAGATACGCGTACAACGATTCATACGACACGGCCATTCTGGTAACCGGAGACGGGGATTTCGTAAGGGCCGTCGAAGCGGTCAAAGACATGGGAAAACATGTAGAGCATGCTTACTTTAAACCAGCAAAGGCGCATCATCTGAAGGAAGCGTCCGATAGGTTCAGGCCGCTTTCAGAATTTTTAGGGGGCTGTTTTCTGGACTGACTCAAACCAGCAAATGGGGGCTCTCCCCGACCGCTTTCCTGTACCTGTCATAGAGCCGCTCCACCCTCTTCTCGTCTATCTTCTTTCCAAAACATTCGTGGGGGACCAGGGCGCCGCTGAAGGTCTTGGGCACGTGAAGCAGCTCGTGGATGAGGGTCTTGTCCTGCTCCTCCGGAGACATCGAATCGAACTTCTCGGAGACTGCCTCTATTATGTAGTAGGCCTTCAGATAAAGGGCCTTCTGCCAAATGCGCGGAAGTCCCCAGATGCGGGCGATGGCGCGCGTCTTGGCCTCCCTGGAGCGCATGCAGATTATGTGCTTGCCGCTGACGTGCTCCAGCAGGGCCCAGGCCTCGGCCTCGGGCCGCTCCACGCCGGCCGCCTCCAGCCGCGCGCGCAGCCAGGCGACCCGCGACGCTCCGGCGCGCCCGCTCAGGGCTCGAGCGGCTTGAGCACCACCCGCCGGTCGCGGCCCTCGCCGGCGGATTCGCTGGTGATCTCGGGATCGTCGGCGACCGCCATGTGCACCACCCGGCGCTCGGCGGCGCTCATCGGCTCGAGCTCGATCGGCTCGCCGCGCTTGCGGACCTGGTCGGCGACCTTGCGCGCCTGGGTCCGCAGCCGGTCGTCGCGGCGGCGCTTGTAGCCGCCGACGTCGACGTTGACGCGCACGTTGGAGTCCTCGCGGCGGTTGATCACGGCGTTGCAGATCTGCTCGAGGGCGGAGAGGGTGCGGCCGTTCTTGCCGATCAGCTTGCCGGCGTCGCCGCCGAAGATCTCGACCGACACCTCGTCGTCGGCGGCCTGGGTGACCTCGACGGCGTAGGCGGGATCGACGTTGAGCAGCAGGTTGACGAGGAACGTCTCGGTCCGCTCGCGGGCGTCGCCCCCGTCGCGGATCACGCCGGGAACCGGCAGGGGTGCCTCGAGCTCGAGCTCGGCGGGCAGCCGCGCTCC
>CAZTIX010000030.1:2937-7861 GCA_964613935.1 uncultured archaeon | reverse complement strand
GGTCATGCGCTTCTGCCAGGCCTTCATGAGCGAGCTGTTCAGGCACATCGGCCCGGACACCGACGTCCCGGCCGGCGACATCGGGGTGGGCGGCCGCGAGGTGGGCTACATGTTCGGGCAGTACAAGAAGCTCACCAACACCTTCACCGGCGTGCTGACCGGCAAGGGCCTCTCCTTCGGGGGGAGCCTCGTGAGGACCCAGGCCACCGGCTACGGGTTGCTCTACTTCGTGGAGGAGATGCTCAAGACCGGGGGTGAGCGCATCGAGGAGAAGACCGTAGTCAGCTCAGGCTCCGGCAACGCATCCATCTACGCCGTGGAGAAGTGCCAGCACATGGGGGCGAAGGTGGTGGGCATGTCCGACTCCGGCGGCTACATCCACGACCCCGACGGAATCCAGCTGAGCACGGTCAAGGAGATAAAGGAGGGGCGCCGGGGCAGGATAAAGGAGTACGTCAAGGAGCACCCCAAGGCCGAGTACCGCGAGGGGCCCGCCGGGCTGTGGAGCGTGGACTGCGACGTCGCCCTCCCCAACGCCACCCAGAACGAGATAGACAAGAAAGCGGCCAAGGCGCTGGTGGACAACGGCGTCATCGCGGTCGCTGGCGGGGCAAACATGCCCTGCACGCCGGAGGCCATAAATGCCTTCCGGAAGGCCGGCGTCATGTACGCTCCGGCCAAAGCCGCGAACGCGGGGGGCGTGGCGACCTCGGGCCTCGAGATGAGCCAGAACAGCCTCCGCCTCTCCTGGAGCTTCGAGGAGGTGGACGCCAGGCTGAAGCGCATCATGCAGGACATCCACAAGGCCTGCATGGAGGCCTCGGCCAAGTACGGCGACGAGGGCAACCTGGTCATGGGCGCCAACATCGCCGGCTTCCTCAAGGTCGCCGAGGCGATGACTGCCCAGGGGCTGGTCTAGGCGTCCTGTGTCCCGGGTCTCCGGTCCGGGCCCTTTCCGGGCCCATCGCTCACCCCTTTCCTCAGCCTCGGCCGGGGCCCTGCTCCTGGGGGGCAGGCGCCCGAAGGGTGCCTGAAAGCATTTCGGATTATTCTGAGGGAAACCCTCGCACGTGCGAGAGTTCCTCCCGGACCACCGCTCACCGCTCACCCGCCTCCGTCAGCCCTTTTAATGCCCTGCTTCTAGTCTACCCGCCGTCCCGCAAGGGAGGGCTTATCATTTGAGGCGGTCCCGGCAAGGGCCGGCGAAGTGTCGCCGGCCGGAGCCGCCCGCTAAATGAGAAATCCCGCCCGGTGCGCCATTGACGCGTGCGACCCGGCCAAGCGCCGCACCAGCACATCCGAACGAAACAAGCATCGGGGGGTGGGAGGGCGCATCCCTCCCTCAATCTCAAAAACAAGAAAATGAAAGGCGCGAGAATGGGCGAGTGGCTCGCCCGCAGGATAGTGCCCGACCGGCTTTTCGGCTGACTTCTTTCAGTTGGCGGCAGAGGGCCCGGGCGGAGTCTTCGTAAGCGCGAGGCTCCGCCCTTTTCTTTATTCTTCCACCCCCGGGTCGCTTTTAAGCCCGGATTTTCGAATAAACGCCATGAAAGTCCTGGTGGCCTATTTTTCGCAGTCGGGCAAAACCCGGCGGATAGCGGAGGCGATAGCCGCGGCCGAGAACGCCGACGTCGAGAGGATAGAGGAGGCGAAAGAGCGCTACACCGGATTCGGGTGGCACCTCGCGGCCGGCCTGTCCGCCCTCCTCAGGAGGAAGAGCGAGATAAGGGAACCAAGGCTCGCCCCGGAGGACTACGACCTGGTATTCGTCGGCACCCCGATCTGGGCCGGAAGGATGGCCCCTGCGGTGCGCTCCTATCTTCTAAAGACCGGCATGAGGGGAAGAAAGGTCGCCCTGTTCTGCACCATGTCCAGAAGCGGGGCCAAGGGAGCCTTCGACGACATCTCGAAGCTGCTCGAAGACTGCCAGGTCCTGGGCGGGCTGCCCGTAAGCGAGGAAGAGCTGAATGGCGAAAAGCTCGGCAGGAAGCTGGATTTGTGGCTCTCCAGGGTGGCTCGCCGGGCGTGAGCAGGGCGGTAAACTTTTTATACCTTGCAACTGTAAATTACGCGGGGGTTTTTCAACATGGCAAACAGACTGGTTACTGACGTGGACGAGTTTTTCTCTTTGGTGAAGCGCATGGAAGAGGTGACCATAAAGGAGGTCAGCCACATCATGCAGCTTGAGGTCGATTTGATAGAGAGGTGGGCCGAGCTGCTCAGCCGCGCCGGGCTTTTAAGCATGCACTATCCTATGCTGCACGGCGACAAGGGCAGGGTCACCCTGAAGTACAAGGCGGACAAGCTGGACTCGAGTTACAGTCATTATCCGACCGGCGGAGCGCTGCTTCCCAAGTACTACTGATTCTTTCTGTTTTTCCCCTCTGCCATAGCCCCGGCTACAGCTTCGGCGGGCAGACGCAAATGCCCGGGATTTCTTCATCGCCCTCTATCCAGTAGCAGGGCATGTCGTAGTCGAAGCACCAGGAGTCCAGCTCGCAGGCGTCCTGGTTGGCGTTGGCCTCCGGGCTCTCCCCCCCGCTGCAGTCGTACAGGCAGTCGCAGTAGGGCTCCTCGTAGTAGTCCACGTAGCGGCACTCCGAATCGGGGTCGTCGCACACGCCGATTTCGCAGTCCTCCGGGCCGCTGGCGGCTATGCTCCGGCAGTCCACCTCTCCATCCCCGGTCACGCACTCGCAGACGGAGCCCCAGACGTAGTTCCTCTCCTCGCAGTCGCCCTCGTAGCATAGCTGGTCCTCGCAGTCGGGCCAGTGGGGCTCCCAGTCGGGGCTGTCGAAGAAGTCCTCGCAGCAGCACTGGACGCCCGAGTCCTGGTCGTAGTCGGGCGGGCAGCACTCCGGGTCCATGCAATCTATCAGCCCGTCGCCGTCGTTGTCCTCCATGTCGCCGCAGTTGTCCTCCGTCTCCTCCTCCTCGATGGATGGGGGCTCGTCCTTGTCGCACAGGCAGCCCCAGTAGTTGGTCTGGCACTCCCAGTCGGCGTTGAGCTGCTCTTCACAGAAATCCATGAAGAGGGCGTACCTGACCTCGGATTCCAAATCGTCGCAGTCGTAGTGCGGTATGTCCCCGGCGTAGCAGCCCACCTCGTCGACCTTGTCCCTCCACTCGCCGGGTATGTCCTCGCAGTCGCCCTCCTCCTCGTCCATCACGGACCTGCCGAACTCGTCGACGAATTCATTTATCATGATTATGTCCTCGCAGTCTATGGGGCACTCCTCGGTCCCCCGGCACTCCGGGTCCTCGCAGTCAATCAATCCGTCGCAGTCGTTGTCCTCCCCGTCGCCGCAAATCTCCCCGCACTCCACTCCGGGGTCGCAGCAGTCGGTTGCGTTGGTCTCGTTCTCCGGCTCCTCCGGACACTCGCAGTCGGGGTCCTCGCAGTCAATCAGCCCGTCCAGGTCGTTGTCCAGCCCGTCGGTGCAGTTCTCCGCCGGCGGCGGGGCCGGGCAGTCCGCCGGGCAGCTCTCGTAGGTCTCGTTCTCCTCGCATATCCCGTTGCCGCAGCAGGGCTCCATCAAGGTCTCCACGCACATCCCCTCTTCGCACGCGCGGCGCTTGCACTCTCCGGCCTCCCCGCTGCAGCCGGCCGCCTCGCCGCTGAGCGGCTCGTGGACGCATTGGCTTGTGTTTTCGTCGCAGTAGTCCTGGGTGCAGGGGTTGGCGTCGTCGCAGGAGGCCGGGCAAACCGCGCCGGAGAATATGAGCAGCAGCGCGACGAGAGCCAGTATTATCCCGACTCCGATGACGGAGCCTATCGCCAGAAGGGTCCTGGGGTCCTCGGCCATGTCGCTTATCTAAAGGGCTAGCCTTTAAAAATCGAAGGTCCGGGCCGGAATCCCCCCGGCTTAACTTCAAACGATTTCGCATCTAGTATTTATCCCGCATCCCTCAATACCCGACATGAACCAAAGCGTCTTGTTTGCCGGTTTGGCGATAATAGCGGCCTGCGCCGCGCTAGTTCTCATCCTGGGCGCGGTCGAGCCGGGCGCTCCGCCCGGAGGGGAAAACGATTCCGCGGGACTACCGAACCCCGCGTCCGTCTACTGCGAGGAGCTGGGCGGCACGGTCGAGTTTGTTGACACGCCCGCGGGGACCGCCGGATACTGCCGGCTCGACGGCGCGCTTTGCGAGGAGTGGGAGCTCTACCACAGCGAGGGCGGGAACTGCACGCCTCCGGAGGGCGGCGAAAACGACAGCCAGGATTCGAACATAACCGACTTCGAGGGCTGCGTCGCAGCGGGCTATCCGGTCATGGAGAGCTATCCCCGGCAGTGCGCGCTTCCCAACGGGACCGTGTTCGTCGAGGAGCTGGGCGAATGCGCTAACAACTCCGACTGCCCCGAGGGCGAGTTCTGCGACAAGGAGTCCTGCGGCGCGCAGTTCGGCTCCTGCAGGGAAAGGCCGGAGATGTGCACCATGCAGTACGACCCGGTATGCGGCTGCGACGGCCGGACCTACGGCAACGACTGCCAGAGGATGAGCGCGGGAGTTTCCAAGGCGCGCGACGGAGAGTGTGAAGAGGGGGGCGAGAGCGGAGAGAAGCACTACTGCTCGCCGGAAGACAGGGACGCCGACGCCTGCATCACGCTCCACGACCCGGTCTGCGGCTGGTTCAACGAGAGCGTTCGGTGCGTGACCTATCCATGTGCGGAAACCTACTCCAACCAGTGCTTCGCCTGCATGGACGAGAAGGTCGAGTACTGGACCGAGGGCGAGTGCCCGGAGGCGTGAGGGTTTTTAAACTGAGCGCCCCTAATCTATCGGGGATAAAAAATAAAATGGACAGAACTCCAATAGCGGCGATGGGAATCGCCTTGGTGCTGCTCGCCGCAGTCGCGGCGGCAATCGGTCCGCCCGAGGGGGTCGGCGGGGGAGACCCCGACATCGGCTCTCCGCCAGCTCC
>CAZTIX010000030.1:0-2927 GCA_964613935.1 uncultured archaeon | reverse complement strand
GGGAACGAAACTGGCGCCGATGGTAACGAGGGATTGGTCAACAAGACCGTTCCCGGCCAGAACGGACCCGGACCGGACCAACCCGAGTTTGCGAAGGGAATGCAATCGGAAGGGGTAAGACTGAAGGACTGCATCCAGAACGCGTCGGTCGGCGACTGCGTTGCACAGATGCGCGCGCACAACAGGGAGAGGGTAATAGAGAAACTCCTGGCAAAGTGCGAGGACCTGCCCTGGGAGGGGTGCGAGGAGCACATCCAGGCCCTGGGCGAGTGCTGGGGAACGCCGCCCGGGCTGGAGAGGGCCGAATGCGCAAAGACGCGCCTCGGCATAAGGAACCGCAGCGAGGTGGGCGAACAGATGAGCAACTGCGCCGGCAACTCGACCTGCGCGCAACAGGTGAGGCAAAACGTCTACAACTACGCGACCTTCCGCTTTCAGGGATTGTCCGAGAGGGCCGAGGGAATGCTCCAGCAGGGCGTAAGCGCGGAGACTGTAGACGCTTTCGTGCAGGAACTGCAGAGCCTCATAGACGAATTCAACGCGGTCGAGGGTCTGGAGGAGAAGAAGTCCGTGCTCTCCAACATACGGGGACTGTGGCAGGACTTCGCGGAATCGGCGAAAGAGGGGGCCTGAGATGGACGCCAAGACAACCGCCCTGATAGTAGCTTCCATAGCGGTTCTGGCAGTATTCATCTACGCGCTCATCCCCCAAGAACCTGCCTCGGAAGAGGATTTGGCGGATGAGGCTCCGGACGAAGAGCAGCCTCCGGTATCCGACGAACAGCCTGAACCGGACAGGGAGGATTACCTGCAGGATGTAGAGGACTATCTCGAGGAGCTCGACAACGATACCGCTGCGACCGCCTCGGATTCCGAGGACCATCTGGGCGATGTAGGGGGTATGCTGGAAGAGCTGGAGGGGACGTAGCAAACTCCGGCTCAGGCAGCCGGGGAGGGCTCCCTCTTTGCGTAGTCGGATAAATACTCCTCCATGCCCCCCACCATCTGGGAGCAGACGTTTTGGCAGAAGCCGGAGCCAGTATCGGGCTCGCAGTCCAGGCCCTTCATAAGGCCCTCCTCATCCGGCTCGAAATATATGGTGAAGTCGCCGCACTCCTCAAAATCCTCCACGGCGTAGCGGAAGACCAGGGAGCATCCGCTCTGCCCCTCGGCTGGCCCCAAATAGGAGACCTCCCCCAGCCCGGCGAGCTCCGAGGCCCCGAGGTCCTCCATGCCGGGGCATTCCGGAGCGCCGTCGCCTCCCAGGAGCGCCAGGCTTATCACCCCCGCTCCGGCGAGGGCCAGCGCGGCGACCGCGAATATGAGTCTCTGGTCCATGTTCGGCCTAATTATCAAGGGGTCCCATAAATACCGGGGCCTTTAATCCTGCCGAAGCCGGATCTTCCCGCGGTCACCTGTACTTTTTCAGCTGCTCCCTCAGCATGCCCTCGGGGTCCTTCCAGAACTCCTCCAGGTAGGCCCGGAGCCTCTTGGCCGGGATTCTAACGTGCTTGGTGAAGCCGGGGGGAGGCTGGAGATGGCCGTTGCGGGTCATGTGGAATCCCAGGCCCACCATGTCCCTTATCACGACCGCCCTGACCCTCCCGGCCCCGACCTCCCTCAGCGCCCAGAAGCGGTGGTGTCCGTTGAGGACCGCATACTCGTCTTTGCGGGGGTGCTTGACCACGATTATGGGTTTGACGGGCCTGCCGCTGCGGAGCATCTCCACGTACCTGCCGACCCCTTCGTCATGGACCTTCTCGTCGGCGACGATTTTGTCCATGTCCAGCTCCTCCGCGTGGCTCGCCGGGTCGCGGTATGCGCGCAGCAGGTCTACCATGGCTTCTCTAGACGGCCGGGGAATAAAAGGCTCATAACATGCCGGCGCCGGCCAGGAGGTAGAAGACCAGCCCGATGACCCCGGCAGCGGCCAGCATCATCACGCCCCTCTTCAGGACGCCCTCCTCGGCCACGTAGCCGGTGAAGGCGCCCAGCAGGAAGAGCAGCAGCGCGCTGAACGCCATCGAAGAGTAATACGCTGTCTCCAGCGCCACCAGCCCGCCGGCGGCCAGGAAGAAGGGCGAAAGCACCAGTAGCGCGGACACTGCGGGGGCCAGGCCGTTGACGAGCGAGACCAGCAGGACCCGCCTCCCGCTCTCCCTCGCTATGCGGCCCGAGTCGAGCTTCCTGAGCAGGTGCTTCTCCAAATCCTTGACCCTCTGGGCCGCCTCGCTCTTTTCGGCCGCGTAGGCGCTCCAGCTGCCGGATATGAAGAGCGCTATGGCCGTCCCCATGCCCGGCAGCAGCACCAGGCGCGGGTCGGATATGCCGGCGAAGAACTCCGCGAAGATTATTCCCAGGGCGGTCAGCACGCCGTCGAAGGAGTTGACCACGAGGTATCTGCGCACTATCTCGTCCCCGACCAGCCGCCGAGCCAGGCTCATCTGACCAGCCGCGGCTCGGGCGGTATGGGTATTATCTCCTTGCTGCCTATGACCACTTTGTCTATGCTGTGGATGACGGCCCCGTTGTCCTCTATGACCTTCTTGACCCTTTCGAAGTCGAGGTCCTCCCCCGCCACGGTCAGCTTGGTCGATTCGGTCTTCTCGTCCACCGCGTAGACGGAGATGTTCACGTCTTCCAAGCCGGCCTTCCCCGCCATGGTCCGTCCCAGCTCGAGGATGTTGGGTTTGTGGGGCTTGAGGACGTCCAGGACCACTATCCTGATTGGGGACTTCTTGCCCATGGGAGTATTACGCCCGCCTGAATAAAAATCAGCGCATCCCCGCCCGCTTCAGAACTCGCCCAGCCTGCTCTGCCGGCGGCCGTCCTCGGCCAGGAACGCCCCGGCCTTCTTCGGGAGCGCCTCCCCGGCGTCAAGCCCGCGCTCTTTCAGGTATTCTATCGCCCTGGCGGTGCCCGGCCCC
>CAZTIX010000029.1:0-7872 GCA_964613935.1 uncultured archaeon | reverse complement strand
GGGAGCACTCCGTCGAGGTGCAGGTGCCCTTCCTGCAGTCGGTCCTGGAAGATTTCAGGATAGTCCCCATATCCATAAAGCACTACGCTCCGGGCATGGACTTCCTGGAGAAGTGCAGGGAGCTGGGCAAGGCGGCGGCCGGGGCCGCGGGCAAGGGCGCGCTCATGGTGGCCTCCACGGACTTCACCCACTACGAGCCGCAGGAGACGGCGGAGGAGAAGGACGCCGCGGCCATGTCGAAGATAGAGGAGATGGACGGGGAGGGCCTGTTCAGGACCATAGCGAGAAAGAGGATAACCATGTGCGGTTACGCCGGAGTGGCCGCCGCTCTGGCGGGATGCCGAGAACTCGGGGCGGAGAAGGCGGAGAAGGTCGCCTACATGACCTCCGGGGACACCACCGGCCAGTTGTCCGCGGTGGTCGGCTACGGCGGGTTGCGCATTTTATAAGCAGAAAGTCTAAAAATAAGCAAACACGGAGCAAAAAATGATTACCGGCTACAGAATCGACAAAATAGACGGAAAGGTCAACAAGCGAGAGAAGGAGAACATAGACGTCAAGGAGAGCTTCTCCATCGGAGAGGTCAAGAAGAAGAGCGCCAACGCGCTGGCGGTCTCCTGGACGTTCGAGACCGACTACAAGTCCATGGGCAAGCTCGCCCTCGAGGGCACTCTGAACTACTTCGCGGACAACCTAGCCGACAAGTACGAGGAGAAGACGGACAAGGGCAAGAAGAAGCTGGCCCTGAAGGGCGACGCCCTGAAGGAGGTCTCCAACTTCGTCCTGCGGAGAGGCATCATCGAGTCCATAATACTGGCCAAGTCGATGCTGCTCCCGGCGCCCATACAGCTCCCGTCCGTCCGGGTGGGTGCCAAGAAGAAGTAGGGCCGGAATGGCATGAAGATACTGTTCAACCATGCGGATTCCTTCGAGTTCGAGGCCACCCGCAAGGCCCTCGGGAGCGCCAAGAAGCTCGCCGCGCCCGAGCAGAGCGGCAAGGCCGAGAACACCCTCGTGGCCTTCATGGCCGTAGAGAAGGCGGACGAGGGCGCGGAGAAGGAAGTTGCCGAGAAGGCCGCCAGGGAGACGGAGGACGTTCTGAAGCGGGTCAAGGCGGACAGCGTGGTGGTCTACCCCTACGCCCACCTTTCCTCGAGCCTCTCCACTCCCGGAGCGGCGGAGAAGGTTCTGGAACTGGTCTCCGGAAGGCTCGAGAAGAAGGGGCTCAGAACACTCAAAGCGCCCTTCGGCTGGTACAAGTCCTTCAGCATAAGCTGCAAGGGCCATCCCATGGCCGAGCTCAGCCGGGAGATATCGGCCGGGAAGGGCGAGAAACATGAGGAGGGCGGGGCCGGAAAAGGGGCCGGCAAGGCGGCCGGGAAGGGCGGCGAGGAAGTCTCCGAGGCGCTGAAGGCCGAGGAGAAGATGAAGTCATCCTGGGCCATACTAACCCCCGACGGAGAGCTGCATCCCATCTCGCACGAAAGGGGGAGTATAAAGGGCTTCGACTTCTCCGGGCATCCCAAGCTGAAGACGTTCGCGGCCTACGAGATGAGCAAGAGCAGGGCCGCCGACAGGGAGCCGCCCCACGTCGAGCTCATGCGCAGGCTGGAGCTGGTGGACTACGAGCCGGGCAGCGACCCCGGAAACCTCCGCTACTACCCCAAGGGAAGGCTCGTGAAGGGCCTGCTGGAAGAGCTGGTCACCAGGGAGGTCAAGGACTACGGCGCCATGGAGATAGAGGCGCCCATAATGTACGACTTCGAGCACCCCAGCCTCAAGAAGTATCTCAACCGCTTCCCGGCGCGCCAGTACACCATCGAGACGCCCAACAAAAGGGTCTTCCTGCGGTTCGCGGCCTGCTTCGGGCAGTTCCTCATGGCCCACGACGCCACCATATCCTACAAGAACCTGCCGCTCCGGCTCTACGAGATGACGCGCTACAGCTTCCGCGTCGAGAAGCGCGGAGAGCTGACCGGCCTCAGGCGGCTGCGCTCCTTCACCATGCCGGACTGCCACGCCTTCGTCTCGGACTTCAAGATGGCCAAGGAGGAGATGGTGAGGCGCTTCGAGCTGGCCGACAGCGTCCTGTCCAAGGCTGGGGTGGAGCGCAAGGGGCTGGCCATGGGGCTCAGGATAGTCAAGGATTTTTACGAGCAGCACAAGGACTTCGTCCACAAGCTGGTCGGGAAGTGGGGCAAGCCGGTCCTGGTGGAGATGTGGGACTCCCGCTTCTTCTACTTTGTCATGAAGTACGAGTGGAATTTCATCGACGCGCTGGGCAAGGCCTCCGCCCTCGCCACCGACCAGATAGACGTGGAGAACGCCAAGACCTACGGCATAACCTACGTGGACAAGGACGGCTCGGAGAAGAGCCCGCTAATCATGCACCTCTCCCCCAGCGGGGCCATAGAGAGGATAATATACGCGCTCCTGGAGAGCGCTCACATGGAGCAGGAGAAGGGCGGGACCGCCGAGCTGCCCCTCTGGCTGTGCCCCACCCAGGTCAGGGTGGTGCCCATAACCGGCGACAACCTGAAGCGCGCCCGGGAGGCGAGGGAAGAGCTGGCAAGAAGCGGCATCAGGGCGGACGTGGACGACCGCGACCTTACCCTCGGAAAGAAGATAAGGGAGGCCGCCGGAGAATGGATTCCCTACATGGCCGTAATCGGAGACAAGGAAGAGAAGAGCGGGAAGCTGGCCGTTAGAGAGAGGGGCCGCAAGGAGCAGAGGAGCATGAAGGCTGACGAACTCATCAAGGAGATAATGGGGAAGGTGGAGGGAATGCCCTCCGGGAGCCTCCCCCTGGCGCCCGAACTCTCCAGGCGCCCCAAATTCGTAGGATGACTACTGCCTCCGCCCCGGGCAAGGCCATCCTCCTGGGAGAGCACACCGCCCTCTACGGAAATCCAGTCCTGGTCATGGCCCTGGACCTGCGCGCGCACGTTACCGTGACTGCGCGCAAGGACGACGAAATCAGGATAACCTCCCCCGGCTTGGGGCTCGAGGACGCGCCGCTGAAGAGGAACGAGAGGGGCACCGCCCTCGTCAAGAAAGCCGTCGGGCTGGCCGGCGGAGGGGGCTTCGACATCAGGATAGAATCGGAGATTCCCATAGCGTCCGGGCTGGGGTCCTCGGCCGCAATCGCCGCAGCCCTGCTGACGGCCCTGAAAGAGGAGAAGGGCCAACCCTCGCATGTGCGAGAGTTAAGGCAAGAGGCCCAAAAATGCGAGAGCGAGGTGCACGGAAGGAGCAGCGGGGTGGACACCGCCGCGGTCATCGCCGGGGGGTTATGCGCATACCGGAAGGGCTCGGTCAAGAGGCTGGAGCCGGACGCCTATCCGCGCATAGTGGCGGCCCATTCGGGCGTGGCCACCGACACCGGCGAAATCGTCGCGGACATCGAGCGGATGCATAGCTCCGATGCCGGGACCTTCAGCTCGTTCCTGAAGGGCTCGGAGCGGATTGTCCTGGAAGGCAGGGACGCGGTGCTCGCGGGGGACTTGAGGCGCCTGGGGCGGCTCATGGACGACAATCACGCCCTCCTGGCAGGCATGGGTGTCTCATCGGCGCGCGTGGACGAGCTGGTCGGCGCCGCGCGCGGCGCCGGGGCCTACGGGGCCAAGCTCTCCGGGGCGGGCAGGGGGGGCATAATAACGGCCCTTGTAAGCGAAAAGACCGAAAAAACCGTCTCCAAAGCTTTAAGTAGCATGGGGGCCAAAATAATACGGGCCAACATATCGGAGGAAGGCGCAAGACTGGAATGAAGAACAACCGCAAGACAGACCATATCAAGATAAGCCTGGAGAAGGACATAGAGGTGGGCAGCAACGGCTTCGAGGACGTCATCCTGGTGCATTCCGCCCTCTCCGATGCCGACCTGGACAAGATAAACCTCAAAACCGAATTCATGGGCAGGAAGCTCAAGTATCCCCTGCTCATAGAGGCCATGACCGGCGGCACCGAGAAGGCCGCGCGCATAAACGAGGCCCTCGCCAACGTGGCCGGCGAGATGGGAATCGGCATGTCCGTCGGCAGCCAGAGACCGGCCCTCGAGGACGACTCGGCCGAGGAGAGCTTCAGCGTCATACGCAAGGGGGCCAAGGGCACCCTCAAGATAGCCAATCTGGGAGCCGTGCAACTGAACTACGGCTACGGCCCGGAGGAATGCAAGAGGGCGGTCGAGATGGTCGGCGCGGATGCCCTGGCCCTGCACTTCAACGCCCTCCAGGAAGTCATCCAGCCGGAGGGCAACACCAACTTCGCCGGACTGCTGCCCAAGATAGAGAGGGTCTGCTCCGAGCTCTCCGTGCCGGTCATAGGCAAGGAGGTCGGCTGCGGGATGTCCGGGAGCGACGGAGAGAAGCTCCTGAAGGCGGGGGTGAGCGCCATAGACGTCGGCGGCTTCGGCGGGACCTCGTGGAACAAGATAGAGGGCTACCGGGCCGAGGGCGAGAAGAGGGAGATATCCGAGATATTCGAGCACTGGGGCATCCCCACGGCAATCTCTCTGCTGGAGCTGAAGGGGCTCGACTGCCCCAAAATAGCCAGCGGAGGGATACGCCACGGCATAGAGGCGGCCAAGGCCGCGGTCCTGGGCGCGGACCTCGCCGGCATGGGGCTGCCGCTCCTCAAGGCGCTGGAGGCCGATGGCGAGGACGGGGTCTTCGACTTCCTCTACCAGGTCATCGACGAGATGAAGGTGGCCATGCTGCTGACCGGCTCGCGCGACCTCGAAGGGCTGAAGAAGGCGCAATACAAACTCACCGGCCTGGCCCGGCAGTGGATTTCACAATAATTGTTTGAAAGCAAAAAGAGGCAACACAAAAGAAAAAGACCAATAATGGAAATTGAAGCAATAGGCGGCTATGAAGCAATAGGCCGCAACATGACCCTGGTTAGGGTCGACGGAGCTCAGCTCTCGCTTGACTGCGGGCTGAAGCTGGACTCATTCTTGCTGTACTACGGGAAGACTGAGAAGGGATTCGAGGACATATCGACAAAGGACCTGCTGGCCATCGGCGCCCTGCCCGACATTGGAGACGTCGGAAAGATAGACGCGTTTCTGATATCGCACGGGCACCTGGACCACATGGGGGGCCTGGACAGGTTCATAGACTCCCATCCGGCCCAGATATTCTCGACGAAATATGCGGCGGGGCTGATAAAGAAGAGGCTGAAGAAGGGGCAGATGGGCAGGATGTCCCCGGTCAACTACGGGCAAAGCATCAAGGTGACTCCCCGGCTGTCGGCGGAGCTGGTGCAGGTGACTCACTCCATACCGCAGGCCTCGATGATAGACGTGCAGTCCTCGGAGGGGGACATCGTCTATGCCTGCGACTACAAATTCGACGACCACTCCAGAATAGCGAAACCCGACTACAAGAGGATGAAGCAGTTGGGGAAGCAAGGCGTGAAGTGCCTGATAGTGGAGTCCCTGAACGTCAGGGAGGAGGGCAAGTGCGACTCCGAGAAGGTGGCGCGCGCCAAGATAAGGGACACCATGAAGTTCGCGCATGAGAACGGCGGGACCATTTTCGCCACGACCTTCTCCACCCACGTGGAGAGAATACAGGAGCTGGTCAGGACCGCCGAGAAGCTTGGCCGCAAGATAATCATAGCGGGCAACAGCTACGTCAACAACTGCAAGATGGGCGAGGACATGAAGCTCCTCGACCTTCCGAAGAGCGCGGTCGTCGCGGGCAGGAGACTGGACAACGTCTTCAAGAAGATTAAGAAGGCGCGCGACAAGTACTTCGTACTGGCCACGGGCCACCAGGGCGAGCCGGGGGCGGTGCTGTCGAGAATCGCGGACGGGAAGTTCAAGTTCAAGTTCAACAAGGGAGACTCGGTGATTTTCTCATCGAGAACGATACCCACGGACGTGAACATCGCCAACCGCAGCCAGATGGTGGACAAGATGAAGGACGCCGGCGTCAGGATATACGACGAGGCCCACGTCTCCGGGCACGCCTACCGGGAGGAGCACCGCAAGCTGATAAAGATGCTCAATCCGGAGAACATCATACCGGCGCACGGAGACATAAACATGATAGCGTCCTACTTCGACCTTGCGGAGGAGGAGGGCTACAAGGCCAACACGGACGTCCACCTGATGAGGAACGGGGACACGATAATGCTGTAGTGTAACTTTATCCCGGTTACACTACATTTTAATATCGTCCGCATCTAAATAACCCGCTCTTCTCGCAGGGGTAGCATAGTGGCTATGCAACCGGCTGCAGACCGGTAGACGAGAGTTCAATTCTCTCCCCCTGCTCTCTTATTTCTTCTCCTCCTGATTTTTCTTTGCTCTTCGTTTATAATAGCGGATTTAATGTAAAATGACCGGATACGGATACGGCAAGGTTATACTCTTCGGCGAGCATTTCGTGGTCTACGGGCTGCCGGGGATAGCGGGCGGTATAGACAACCGCACTCTTGCGGAGGCGGAAGAGAGCGAGGAGCCCGGGCTGCACGTCGCGGATGACAGGCCCGCCGGGCCCGGATACAAGGAGAGCAAAGCGGAGCATTTCAAGGAGAGCCTGGAGCACATCAAGAAGGCGACTCCGGAAGTGGACTGGGACAAGAAGGGCGTGAAGATAACGCTGGCCGGCGATTTGACTGCCGCCTCGGGCGTGGGGGCGTCGGCCGCCTCGTGCGCCGCCATAGCGCGCGCAATAAGCGAGTTCTTCGGTCTGGGCTTCGATGACGAGCGAATCAACCGAATCGCCTACGAGGGAGAGAAGGGCTACCACGGCGCGCCCTCCGGACTGGACAACACCTGCGCCACCTACGGGGAGCTGATAGTCTTCAAACGAAGGCCCGAGGGCAACAAGATAGAGCGTCTGGGGCTGAGCGACAGCGCCGAGATCGTCATGGCCAACACGGGGATACCCGCCAACACCAAGGCGCTGGTAGCCGGCGTGAAAGAGAGGAAAGAGAAGGACCCGGACAGATACAAGAAGATATTCGGCAAGTATCGGGAGACGTTCGAGGAGGGGCTCAAGGCGCTCAAGCAGGGCGACTGGAAGCGCGTTGGCCGCCTGATGGACATGAATCAGGAGCTGCTGAGGGAGATCGAGGTGAGTCACCCCAAACTGGAGGAGCTGATCGAGACCGCCAAGGTCGCGGGAGCCTGCGGAGCCAAGCTAACCGGCGGAGGCGGCGGGGGCTACATGGTTGCCCTGACTCCCGGCGAGGAGCTGCAGGAGAAAGTGGCGAAGGCGCTGGGCGAGAAGACCGACATAATAGTCAAGGCGAGCATAGGGGGCAATTGAGATATGAAGCGCGCGGGACAGGCTGGCAGAGCTGCGGTCTGGGGAGTCGGAGCCCTGCTGCTGGCCATCGGGGCGTTCGCCCTGCTGCGCGCGCACGCCGACGGTCTGCTCGGAGAGAGCCAGCTGGCCGCCCTGGAGACATTCCTGGGCGCGGTTCTGGTGCTGTTCGCCGCCATAAGCTTCTGGATGGCCCACAGGTAGCGCAGGCCGGACAAGGCTACCTCTTCCTGCGTAGTTTCTTCTCCTTCTTCGCAATCTTCAGCCGCGTCTTGACGACCGTGTCCGGGTTGAGCGAGATTGAGTCGATGCCCTGCGCCACCAGGAATTCCGCGAAGTCCGGGAAGTCCGAGGGCGCCTGGCCGCATATGCCGATTTTCCTTTTCTTCTTCTTGGCGGTCTTGATGACGTCGGCCACTAGGCGCTTCACCGCGTCGTTGCGCTCGTCGTAGATATGGTTGACCAGCTCGGAGTCGCGGTCCAGCCCCAGGGTCAGCTGGGTCAAATCGTTGGAGCCTATGCTGAAGCCGTCGAAGATTTCAGAAAACCGGTCGGCCAGCACGACGTTGCTGGGCACTTCGCACATGACGTATAC
>CAZTIX010000028.1:0-7877 GCA_964613935.1 uncultured archaeon | reverse complement strand
GAGAAGAGGTACAGGGTAAAGCAGCTGGACGAGGCCATAAGGAAGGCGCGCACTTCAATAGAGCCCCGCCTGCTCAACAGTGCGCGCGCAGCGGGAGTTCCGACGCCGGAGGTTTTCGAGGTCCGGAAAGAGGACTATATGTTCGTAATGGAGTATCTGGACGGCAGTCCGCTCTACAGGGAGATAGAGGTCGAGCCCGGGTTGGCCAAAGAGATGGGCTCGCTGGTGGAGAGGCTGCACGAGCAGAACATCATCCACGGAGATTTGACGACCTCTAACATGATAATAAAGGACGAAAAACTCCATCTCATCGACTTCGGCCTGGGCGGGAAGTCGCGCAGGGTGGAGGACAAGGCCACCGACCTGCTTCTTCTGAAGAAGGCCCTGAACGCCAACCATCCCTCCAGGGCGGAGGAATTGTGGGAAGGAGTGCTGAAGGGCTACGGCGGGTCGGACGTGCTCAAGCGTCTGGAAAAGGCGGAGCAACGGGGCCGCTACCTGTAACTCTCGCATATGCGAGTGTTTCATTTATATGCATAAAAAGATAACTTCCGCCATGGAGATAGTCTTCGTCACCACCAACAAGGGTAAGATGGAGGAGGCCGGGGAGCTCGGTGCGCGTTACGGGATAGAGTTCATCCCGAACGGCTACGACGCCGTGGAGATGCGCTCGGACGACCCGGAGGAGATAGCGGCGGGGAGCGCCAGGGACGCCTACGCGAAGATAAGGAGGCCTCTCATAGTAGAGGACTCCGGGCTCTTCATAGACGCTCTAAAGGGCTTTCCGGGAACGTACTCCGCCTTCGTCTTCCGCACCATAGGGCTGGACGGCGTTTTGAGGGTCATGGATGGCCGCAAGAACCGGAAAGCTACTATGCGGTCGGCCGTGGCCTACGCCGACGGGGAGTCCGTCAAGACCTTTACGGGCGAGGTGCGCGGCCGGATTCCGGAAGCCTCCAAGGGCTCGGGCGGATTCGGCTACGACCCCGTCTTCATCCCCGAGGACAGAGAAAGGACCTTCGGCGAGGACCTCGATTACAAATCGAGGGTCTCCCACCGCGCGCAGTCCATAAGGAAGTTCTGCGAGTGGTACGGCAAGCAGTAGTTTTTATTCGTGTTTAAGCAAATATGCCGCTTGTTTTAGCTTAGGGCGTTGATGCTTTGCCCCGGTAGTGTAGTGGCCTATCATACGGCCCTGTCGGAGCCTCTTTGGAAAAGGTGCTTCACCCCCAAAGGGTCTGCAGGTAGAGGCCGTGACCCGGATTCGAATTCCGGCCGGGGCGTATCTCTTACCTATTTAGGCCGGATTCTGAATCCGGGGGGCCCGGATTCGAACGCTCACTTCACCAAAGGTGAAGCGGCGCACAGGTTCAGCGGAGCTGAACCTCGTGTTCCGGCCGGGGCGTCCTAATTGTCTTAGCGTAGTCATCGGACGCCCGGCCTTACGTCAAGGTCATATGCCGGGGGATTGCGTCCACCTTGCCGTTCCGTCCGGGGCGCTCTTATGAGATTGGCGGCGGGCTATGCTATTCCTCTTCGATGGCCCCCCAGACCGCGCCCGAGCTGCTCCTAGCGGCTCCGGTGGGCGACAGGTAGTTGACCGAGACGTCAAGCTTGTAGCGGTCTCCGGCCCGGCCGTCCTTGCAGGCGTCAAGAGTGCCGGTCACATTGCAGCTGAACAGCTTGCCAGTCATCACCTTGCCGGAGCTGCACGCCGCCGTCTGGCCGTCGAAGGCCGCAGTTATGCCGGATATTGAGGCGCCGGCCGCGTTGTTGAAATAGATGTCGGAGTCTCCATCCGTGTCGCACGACCATTCCACCGGCCTTATTATGCCGAAGCCGGACCACCCGTCGGACACCGGAGCGCTGAACATTCCCATCTGCCACAGGACGACGGCGGCTATCAGCACTGCGAGAACCGCCCACCCATAGGTGGTCATATACTCCAGGGCCCCCTGGCCCTTGCCATGCGCCATCGCCTTATTTAGGGATTGGAATTTAAAAGCTTTAGGTTGGCCTGAATGCCTGCGTTTCGGCCCGTCCGAGCAAATCGCGCACGGATATGCCGCAGAGAGAGGCTAAAACCGAACCCTGTTGGGGGGAGCGGCGACGCGGCCAGCGCTGAGAACCCCATTTCTGAGTTCCCCCCCTCTTTCGTTTTTTTAGGATTAACCCTAACTCTATGGTTTGAAAATGGCCAAGATTACACTGGACCGGGAGAATTGCATCGGGTGCGGGGCCTGCGTGGCCGTGTGTCCCGACATGTTCGAGATGGGTTCCGACGGAAAGAGCGTTCTGAAGGGGGCTGACGAGGGGAGCGAGCAGACCCTTGAGAAGGACGATGCCGGCTGCGCCAAGGAAGCGGAGTCCAGCTGCCCGGTGAACGTCATACGCGCGGAGTGAGGCAAAACCGTCCCTCCTGCGTTTTTATTGACCCTGCGCTAATTATTAAAGCCCAAGATGGACCCGACCGTAGCGGACATTATGAGAACCGAGTTCCCGGCCCTGAAAAGAAGCGACCCCCTGAGCAAGGCGATAGAGCTGTTCATATCCAACCCCGACATGGTCTTTCCGGTCATAGACTCCAAGGGAAGGATAATAGGCGAGGTCAACCAGCACGAGCTGCTGAAGCTTGCCGTCCCCGCCAAATACGTGGGGGAGGGACACGTCCTCGGTCCGGGCGGCATAAGGGACATGATGAAGAGGGAGGGGAAGAAGGTCTCCGACCTCATGACCACCAACGACATAAAAATAAAGCAGAAGACCAAGGTCGTGGGGGCCGCCCGGATGATGCTGGACACCGAGGTCAGGACCCTGCAGGTGGTGGACGACAAGAACAGGCCCGTCGGATTCGTCTCCGAGCTGGACATACTCAAGCACCTGAAGTCTAGGATCGGCAAACGGGGCAAGAAGAAATGATAGAATACCTCCTGGTCTTGGCAGTAGTCCTTATTTTCGCGAAAATATTCGGGGAGTTGTGCGAGCGCGTGGGCATACCCAGCATCCTCGGCGAAATCGGGACCGGCATAATATTGGGGCCCTCCGCCCTCGCCCTCATCGCCAACCCCACCGCCGAGGTGTTCATGCTCTTCGCCGAGGTCGGGATAATCATGCTGCTTTTCGTGGCGGGCTTCGAGCACGTCGACATCAAGAGCCTCCTCAAGTACAAGAAGGTCTCCATAACCCTGAGCGCGGTCAGCTCCTTCGTGCCCCTGACCGGGGTTGTGCTGTGGGGCCTCTCTATCGGGTATCCCATAGAGACCGCCCTGATGCTGGGCATAGCCCTCTCGGCCACTTCGATGGGCATCACGGTTAGGTCTCTGCTGGACTGCAACCAGATAAACTCCAAGCCCGGCAGGACGATACTCGGCTCTCTGGTCATCAACGACATAACCGGCCTTATCCTCATGACCCTGGTCATCGGGGTGGTGGCGTCCGCCTCGGGCAACCTGGCACTGGACGTGCTGATGGTCGTCGGGGGCATCGGGGCCTTCTTCGGCATATTCATAGCGGCCGAGTACATAATGCCGTACGTCATACTCTACGCGGTGCGCCTGAGGGTCGAGGAGGCCCAGTTCACCCTGGTGTTCGTGGTGGTTCTGCTGGCGGCGTTCCTGGCCTCCAACCTGGGCCTCAGCACCATGATAGGGGCCTTCTTCGCGGGGATAGCCCTGTCCCGCTCCTCGATACTCGAGACGGAGACCTTCTCCCAGAAGATATCCTCCATCTCCTACGGCCTCTTCATCCCGCTGTTCTTCATCATGGCCGGGGCCCGCATAGACCTGGGCAACATAGCCCAGTCCTTCGGCCTGGCCCTGATGATGCTCTCCATAATCACCAGCCTCCAGATAGGATGCGCCTTCGGCGTGGGCAAGCTCTTCGGCTACGGCAACTGGCGGTCGGTGCTGATGGGTCTGGGGATGCTCCCCTACGGCGAGGTGACTCTCATCGTCATGACCGCCCTGCTCAACCTGGCCGCCGGCAACGAGGCCGCCTTCGGCGGCGTCCTGGGGACCGAGGGGCTCCAGAACCTCTTCTCGGCCGTGCTCATACTCATCGCCATGACAATCCTCATAGCCCCCGTGGCCATGAAGTACGTCTCGAGGAAGGTCGAGGAGGAGAAGGGGTAGAGGCCTGCTGACCGAAAAGCTTTTTGCGTGTTATCGAAAAATATAAGGCGTGCGCTTTATTCAGTTTAATTCTTTGAAAACCCCCCAAGATGGCCGGTAAAAAGAGTCCTGGAAGCAAGGAAGGTAGCGGAAGCGGGAGCAAGGGCGGTGCGGGCACCTGCCCCGAGTGCGGAGGAACGCTGGTCCGCGACTACAAGCACGCCGAGGTGGTCTGCTCCAAGTGCGGGCTGGTGGTGGACGAGAGCATAGCCGACCTGGGCGCCGAGACGCGCAGCTTCGACTCCGAATCCTGGCTCAAGAGGACCAGGACCGGCAGCCCCATGACCTACACCAAGCCCCACAAGGGCCTGACCACCGAGATAGACAAGTACGACCGCGACATCAGGGGCGGCACGGTCTCCAAGGAGGCCCGCAAGCGGATGTACCGCATGAGGAAGTGGCAGAGGAGGATAAACGTCTCCTCGTCCGTGGAGAAGGACATCATACCTGCCCTCAACGAGATATCGCGAGAGCTCTCCGAGCTGGGGCTTCCCATATCCATGAAGGAAGACGCGGCCATCATGTACCGGAAAATCTGCAACAAGGGCCTGGTCAGAGGGCGCAGTATCGAGGCCATTATAGCGGCCATAACTTACATCCTCTGCCGCAACAGGGGGATACCCAGGACCCTGGGTGAGATATCCGACGTGTCCGGCATAGACTCCAAAGACGTGGGCAAGACCTACCGCTACGTCGCGCGCCACCTGAAGCTGAAGGTCCCCCCGACCACCCCGGTGGACTACCTGCCCAAGTTCGCTCACAAAGTCGAGCTGCCCAACTACATCGTGGACAAGGCGGCCGAGATAATCAACGATGCCAAGGACCTGGGGCTCACCAGCGGGCGGGCTCCCGCGGGCGTGGCCGCGGCCGTCCTGTACATAGCCGCCGACATCTACAACATGCAGAAGACTCAGAAGGAGATTGCCGAGGCGGCCGGCGTGACGGAGGTCACGGTCAGGAACCGCCACCGCGAGCTGGAGGAGAAGATGGACCTCTACAAGTACAAAGAGCAGGTCATGAAGGAGCAGAAGAAAAAGAAGAGGGGTTAGGAAAAAAGCTCTTCCTCTCTTCTGAACCATGATTGACTGCTCTCCCCGTGATCGGCTAGCCACCGGAGGAGGAGCTTGTCCCTCTCGTCCAGTTCGGGGGAGCTCTCCGCTCTCCCGGACGAGCTCTCCCAAAAACTTCCCTGCTTTTTCTTCCGAATCCGGCGGCGCTGTAGGTCAGACAGGTCCTCGATATGGGCCCTAAGGCGGGATGCGACGTCTCGGTGAAGTCTGAGAAGCCGGAGGCGCTCGTCCTCCGGGACATCCTCCAGACGATATCCGGCGCGGTTTTCAGCGGGCAAGACCCTGTGGACCGCGGGCGCCGCGACGGAATCGAGACCCTTTCTCTCCAGGCTGTTCTGGCGGTTGAGGGAAACGGCATACAGCTCCGGAGAGGGGCCTTCTCCCACCAGCATGCAGTGCCGGGCGGGTCGCTCGGGAGCCCGCGCATCGGGCAGTGCCACGAAACTCCCCCGGAGCTCGGGATGCCCGCTTTTCAGAGCCTCGCTATGGGGATGCCCGTGGTTCAGGATGTAGGCCGTCCTCATCATGCCGGGAAAACATCTAGGCAGCGCGGGGTCGCGGGTCTTTTCTCTCCGGGAGACGGCCGAAATCCTGCTGTGGGGCGTCACACGCGCTCTTTTGAAGGGGTGTTCGGGGCTGTTCTTTCCGCGCGGGGGCATTTCTCGAGGGTCCTTGAGTATATTGCCCCGACAGATATTAAAACTATCCGGTCTTTCCAAAAAACTTCCTCAGGTACATCCCGGGCTTCTCGGTGGAGATTATGCGCATGTCCTTGGGGAAGCACTTCCGGTAGTTGCCCCAGTTGAAGCGGTCGTCCATCAGGATTATGGCCCCCCGGTCGGTCTCGCTGCGTATACACCTGCCGGCGGCTTGGAGGGCGCGGTTCATGGCGGGATAGATGTAGCCATAGTCCCAGCCCCGCCCGAACTTGAAGTCGTAGTAGTTTATCAGGGCCTCCGTCTCCAGGGTGGGCTTCTCCAGCGGCAGGCCCACCACGGCCACGCAGTCCAGCATCCGTCCGGGGAAGTCCACGCCCTCGCTGAAGCTCCCCGCCTGAACGGCGAACAGTGCGGCTCCGTCTCCGTCGGACAGCCTCGAGAGCCTCCTGTATAGCCTTTCCCTGTCCCTCTTCTTCATGTCCCTGCGCTCGAGAAGGGCCTCCTTGCCGCCGACGTCCGTCCTTCCCGCAACCTTCTCGAGTATGCTGTAGGAGGGGAAGAACGCCGCCACGTTGCCGGGGACGCGCCCGATTATTCGGCCGAGAGTGCGGGCCGTCTTGTCCCACATGTAGGGGCTGCGCTTGGTGTATTTGGTGGTTATGCCGCGCGTCAGCAGCACCAGCCTGTTCTCCGGGGGGAAGGGATTCCCGTACTGCTCCGTCCGGGCGTCCCGTATCCCCAGGACGGTCTTGTACATCTCCAGTGGCAGAAGCGTCCCGGACATCAGAACGGAGGCGCGCGCCTCGGAGAAGACCTCCTCCGTGTTGACGGCCGGGTCGAGGCATCTCAGGGAGAGGCGGTACCTGCGGCCGGTCGAAGACCTGTACTTCTCCAGTATGCGCGCGTAAGCGGCCTCATTCTTCTCCGGGTCGGTCCATTCCCCCAGAAAGCTGGCGACGCTGTTGCAGTAGCTGCGGTAGCGGTTGGGCAGCTCCAATATGCGCTCTCCGAAAGCCTCCAGATCATCCCTGAATTGGTCGATTTTGAGATTGAGCGCCCCCTCCACGGCGCCGGAAAAATCCTCCTTCTTGACAAACCTCTCGCTCCCCTTCATGCCCCCGCCAAGGGACTTGAGGATGCCGATTATGGACGACAAATCCTCCTCCAGGTTCGCCTCCCTGAGCGCCCTCGCCTCCTTAACGGCATGGGTGAGAGAGTATTCGCCGAGACCATGGCTCATGAGCTTCCTGACCCTCTCCGGCAGGTTGTGGGCCTCGTCGACTATCAATATCAGATCCTCCAATTCCTTGCCCATGCGCCCCAGGAACGCCCTCCTGACGGACGGGTGGAAGATATGGTAATAGTCGCAGACGACCACGTCGGCGGAGCGGGCGACCATCACGGAAATCTCGTAGGGGCAGAGCTCCTCCCTGCGGCATATCTCCATGACCTCCTCGGAGTGTAGCGGGCTCTTTCGCTTTATCTCGTCGACGGCCCTCTTGGCTCTGGCGGAGCGGTTGCGAGAGCCCTTCCCGTATGCGGCTTCCAGGAAGCGGCACGTCTCGTTGCGCTTGTGGGAGCGGCAGAACTGGTTGAACTCCCTGGAGCTCAGGTCGCGGGCGCCCTCGTACAAACAGGTCCACTGCTTGCCGATGATGTCCACCGAGACCAGGCTCTTTTTGTGCCGCCGGGCTATCTTCTCCAGCGTTTCCACCACTATCTTGTGATGGCTGTGCTTGGGGGTGAGGAAGAAGACGGTGCGGCCGTTCTCCAAGGCGTGGGCCAGGGCCGGCGGGAGGGACGCCGCGGTCTTTCCTATGCCGGTGGGCGCGTTGGCCAGCAGTGAGCCGCCCTCGGCGACGGTCGTGAAGGCCCCCTCGAGCATCCTCTTCTGCTCCTCCCTCGCGCGGGAGAACGGGAACAGGGTCTCCTCTAGAATATCCATAACAGGACTGCCAAGAACAGAAAAAACAGGGAGA